>JBMOHI010000428.1:0-2679 GCA_049317925.1 Terrimicrobiaceae bacterium | reverse complement strand
TCAGCCGCGCGGACATGCTTTACGGCGTGACCATGGAGGAACACGGCGTGAGCAAGCTCGTCAGCGTGCGCTTCACCAGCAAGGAACAGTCTGAGGCCGCCGCGGAGAACAAAAGCGTGGCCGAATCCTTCGGTAAGCACGGCGATCTCCACAGCGAGACGGAGACGGTTCCGGCGTAGGGCTCGGTCGATTTCCCCGTAGCGGAAAACGTGAGTTTTCCGGGAATGCTGATTCCATGCCCGCCTACTTCCGGTCCGGTTGTTTTCCCTTTGCGGGTCCTGCACTCATGGTGTCAAGTGATGTGATGGACCTTGTCGCCTTGCATGATGCCGTTCGGACCCGTCTCGAAGTCGTATCCGACCATGCTCTGCGCGACCGCGATCCCGCAGCACATTTGGAAACACTCAAGCAGGCAGCCGCCCGGTTGGATGCACTGGTGGCGGCGCTGCCGCCGGACTGCGATCCCATGCTGCGCCACTACCTCGAACGCCAGAGCTACACCAAGGCCCTGGCCTGGCTGGAAGAACAAAGTCCCCGCTAAGCGTGGCATCGGCATCCTGCCGATGCGATTTGTTCCACCGGCAGGACGCCGAGTCGATACTCAGGGCGGACCCTACCGGAATTACCCCGTCTGGCCTCCTTCGCGCTCCGCACGGCGAAAGGCTTCCATTTCCCGCTTGAGCGGCTCCCAGTACTTCCGGTCGATTTCCTGCTCGGCCCGGACTTCGGCATCCAACGCCTCGCGCAGCGCGGGCACATGGCCAGAAATCGCGAGGGAGAGAAGCGGGCGGGAGTTCTCAAGTTCTCTTGCTTCTGCAGGGAAGCGTGTGGCCAGGTCGATCAAGAGTTCCGGCGAGCGCGCATCATTCAACCAAAACGCAATCCATTCGGCTGTCGGCGCATCGCAATTCTCCTGGAAATGGATGGAGACCAAGGCTTCAATCACCGGCCAGTCTTTGCTGCGCTGGGTTTTTTTGGCCTGGACGAGATCGGGCACGCTTAAGAGGTGAAACTCCGTGCCGCTGTCGTCGCCCACCACCGTGCAACGCTCCCAGAGCAATTCAAAGTCCGGCAGATCGCGAAGCTTCGTCATGAGATCGATGCGAAGTCCTTGCACTCCGGGAGCCTGACACCGGAAGTGAACCGCATGTCCCCGCGCCAGGATTTCCGGATCGAACTTTGGCACGGCAATCCGTTTGGCCTGGAGTTTTTCCAAGGCTTTGAACAACCGGCTGAAATTCTCTTCTCCGGCAAGAATGAGAAAGTCAACGTCCTTGCTAACTTGCGCCGCGCCGTAAAACACGCAGGCCTGCCCGCCCATGAGCAGAGCTCGGATTCCACTGGCTTGGATCGTAGAAAGGACTTGTCGGATCGGGGTCGGGATCAAGGCTGCCTCCCATGGCTAAATATTGCGCGAAGATTTTTTCACTTTCCCGGAAGCGTTCCATCGGGGTGAGCTTGGCCCACTCCTGCCACTCATCCGGCCAGTCTTCAAATCTCACGGTGTTAAGTTTATCCGTATCCCCCGGCCTGTCGAGGAGGGAAAAGCCCCAGGGCAAACGCATTAAAACCAGAAGGAGAATGGCTTTACTATGGAGGGATGACCTCCGTGTCGTCCTAGGACCGGACGGAGCCGGTCCCTCCATCAGAGACAAACGTTCTTAACGCGTTTGCCCTGGGAAAGCTCACCCTGTCGACGATAAGGGCTCGGGACGATTTCTTCAAAATGGAAAACTTGGAGGGAAACGCTTTGTCGTTTCCCAAAAAGTCGGCGACGACGAAGCGTGGTCCTCCAACCCAGAGACGAAATCTCTCCTGCACCCTGTTGACGACGTCTCACGCACAACGAATACGCTTTCTTCCTCGCGTGGCTTTCACCTGCCCCCGAGCAGCCAGCGCCAAACGGGTTCCACGTGAATCCCATCGGGAATCTCCATGCCCCGATCGGGAACCTCTTCACAAAGGAGCAGGAGTTCGGCTTCCGGACGCTCGGATTTTGCCTCCTGTAGAGCCGCCACTTCGCGTTGCCACGTCCGGGGATCCGCGACATCCGCCGCCACTTGGATCAGGCATTCCCGGCCGTCGAATCCCCTGCTGATAAAATCCACCTCCAGGCCACCGGGGGTTTTGTAATAGGCCAGGTCGCGGGAATACCGCGCCAACTCACACGCCACGATATTCTCCAGCAAATGTCCGCGATCCAGAGTGGCGGTCGGACTGAAGGCGGCGGCCAGCCCGTGATCCGCCAGATATAACTTGCGGGGATTCACCTGGCGGCGGCGTTCCGATCGGGTAAAGACCGGAAGGGCGAAGACGAGAAAAGCGTCCTCGAGATAAGTCATGAAGGACAGGAGGGTTTCCTTGGAGGCGGCGATTCCCTGGGAATGAAAATCTCTGCTGATCTTGCTGACGCTCAACGGGGTCGCCGGATTGCGAAGCAGTTGACGCACCATCAATCTCAAGGCCGAGAGATTCTGCACCGAGTGCCTTTCGGCTACATCGCGAAAGAGCACGGCGTCCACATACCCTTGCAACAAGCGGGTCCGATCCTCCTCGCGTTCCGCCGCCTGGGCCTCCGGGAAACCTCCCCTGCGCACATATTCGTCGAAAGCCGCCTGCAAGATTGAGCGATGGCGCGCGCTGGGAGTTTCCCCTCCGGCGGGCGGCTTCAGGTTGCGA
>JBMOHI010000427.1:0-2687 GCA_049317925.1 Terrimicrobiaceae bacterium | reverse complement strand
GCACCTTCGCCTTCGCCTCCGAACTCACCGCCTTGCTGGAACATCCCGAATCGCCGCGCAGTGTTTCGCGCACGGCCCTGTTGAAATTTTTTGCCTACGCACTCATTCCCGCGCCGCATTCCGCCGTGCAGGGCATCTGGAAGCTGCCGGCCGGCCACAACCTCATCGTGGAAATCGGCAAGGTGCCAGTGGTGAAACGCTACTGGCGTTATCAACTCGAAGTTGATGATGCGCTGGCGCAGCGCAGCGAGGCCAGTCTGGCCGAAGAATTGCTGGAGCGGTTGGAACGTGCGGTCAAACGCCGCCTCATGGCTGACGTGCCCCTCGGAGTGTTTCTGAGCGGCGGGGTTGATTCCACCGCCATCGCGGTTCTGGCCGCGCGGCACGTAGGCGCGGGAAGGCTGCGGACATTCAGCATTGGGTTTTCCGAGCCGACGTATGACGAGTCGGCCTTCGCCCGCCGGGCTGCTGATTTTCTCAAAACCAATCACGAAAACGAACAACTCGATCTGGACAAAGCCTGCGAGGTCCTGCCGCAGATTTTCGACAAGCTGGACGAACCCCAGGGAGACAACTCACTACTGCCCACCTGGCTGCTCAGCCGCTTCACCCGCCGCCATGTCACCGTGGCGCTGGGCGGTGATGGCGGGGACGAACTTTTCGCCGGATACGACACGTTTCGCGGACTCCAAAAAGCAGAAAACTACGCCCGCCTGGTGCCCAAACCTGTGCACGGCGCGATCAAGGCTCTAGCCGGCTTGCTTCCGGTTTCCCACGCCAATTTGAGTTTTGATTTCAAGATGAAGCGCGGCCTTGGTGGCGTCTCGCATCCGGCACCGCTGTGGAATGCCGCCTGGCTCGGGGCCTTGCGGCCGGACGAACTGCGGCGGGTCTTTCAGGAACCCGTCGCGCTGGAGGAGATTTATTCCGAGGCCATCGAGACATGGGAAGCCTGCCGTCAGCCTGATCTGCTCAACCGCACGCTGCAGTTTTACACCGAGATCTATTTGCAGGACGGCATCCTGGCCAAAGTGGACCGCGCCAGCATGATGCACGGTCTCGAGGCGCGCAGTCCGTTTCTCGACATCGAGGTCGCGGATTTCGCCCGCCGTCTGCCCGGCCATTTCAAACTCCGCCAGGGCACGACCAAATACCTGCTCAAGAAAGCCCTCGAACCCGTGCTTCCGGCTGACATCATCCACCGGAAGAAGAAGGGCTTCGGCACGCCGGTGGGTCCGTGGTTTCGCACCGGACGGATCGCGCCGAAGTCCACTGCACCCCTGGCCCGCGAGCGGCTTGCCCTGCATCAGGCGGGACGCTCGGACGAACGGCTCTTTCTTTGGTGTCAGTTGTGTTTCGACGAATGGCTCGAACGCCGCCAGGCCGTCAACGGCTTCGCATGAAAATCCTCGTCCTCTGCTACGAATATCCTCCCCTCGGCGGCGGCGGCGGACGGGTGGCCGCGCAGGTGGCCCGTGAACTGGCCCGCCGCGGACACGACGTCAAAGTGCAAACCTCCGGCATGCCGCATCTGCCCAAGCGCGAAATCATAGACGGCGTGGAAATCGTGCGCACCTCCTGCCTGCGCCGGCGGGAAGACACTTGCTCGGTGCCGGAAATGGCGTTCTATCTGGTGGCAAGTTTTCTGCCCGCCTGGCGTCTGGCCCGAGAGTTGAAACCCGATGTCATCCACGCGCACTTCGCCGTGCCGACCGGCGCTCTCGCCTTCGCCGTGTCGCGTCTCACCGGACTTCCCTATGTCCTCACCGCGCACCTCGGCGATGTTCCCGGTGGCGTGCCAGAACAAACCGCTCACTTATTCCGCTTGGTCAATCCGTTGGCCCGCATTCTTTGGACATCGGCCACTGCCGTCACTGCGGTCAGTTCCTTTGTGGCGGGACTGGCCCGCGCCGCCTACGGGATTGATCCGGTCATCATCCGCAATGGCATCAAACCCCGGCCTTCGGCCCACGCCTCCCGCACAAATTCCATTCCGCGCATCCTTCTTGCTGGCCGCTTGAGTGTGCAAAAAAATCCCCTCCTCGCCCTCCAATCGCTCGCCCTGCTGAAGGATCTCGATTGGTCTCTGGACATCATCGGCGAAGGTCCGCTCGGGCCGGCCCTGCGGACCGAAGCAGATAAGCTCGGATTGGAGAACCGCGTGACGTTCCACGGCTGGTTGGACGGCGCACACGTTTCCGAAATCATGGCGCAGTCCGACATCCTGCTCATGACCTCCCTGCACGAAGGCCTGCCCATGGTCGGAGTGGAAGCCCTGCAACACGGGCTCGCCGTGGTGGGCAGCGCCATCGGCGGACTGCAGGATATCGTCGAGGAGGGAAAAAACGGCCTGCTCTGCGAGTTGAACGCGGAGGCCTTTGCCGGCGGACTCCGCCGCATCGTCTCCGATCCCGCCCTGCTCGCCTCCATGCAGCTCGCCTCCCGTTCGCTGGCGGGACGCTTCGATCTCGCAGAATCCGTCGATGGCTACGAAAAGGTGTTGCTTGATGCTGCGTCCAAGGCGGCATAAACCAGACTCTCATGCAGGACGATCAACTCTGGCGCGGAGTGCGCCCCGATGCCCGCCGGCGTTTGCAGGTGCGCAACTATGCAGCAGCGGCCGTGGAAAACCGCCTGCCGTCCGAAGGCCTTGAAGCCGGGACGGCGCTGGCCAGTCAGAGCGTTTT
>JBMOHI010000426.1:0-2695 GCA_049317925.1 Terrimicrobiaceae bacterium | reverse complement strand
CCGTGCCCTCGATCTGGGCCTGGAGTTCCTGGAAGTTGGCGTTGGCCTTGAGTTCAGGATACCTTTCTACCACGACCAGCAAACGCGAGAGCGCCCCGGAGAGCTGATCCTGGGTCTGTTGGAAACGCTGCAAGGCCTGCGGGTCGGACGGGGCGGCATTCGGGTCGAGCTGGACCTTGGTCACCTGCTGGCGGGCCTCGATCACGGCGGTGAGGGTCCCTTTCTCAAAATTAGCCGCGCCTTCGACCGTGCGCACGAGATTGGGAATCAGATCGGCGCGGCGTTGATAGACGTTCTGGACATCGGCCCAGCTTTTATCCACCTGCTGCTTGAGGCCGACAAGTTTGTTGTAACTTCCGCACCCGCCGAGGAGGACGAGCACAACGACGATGGCGATAACGGCAAGGACGGAGAGGGCGGCTTTCATCCCCCGATTTTAGGCAAAAAAGCTTCCGCCTGGCCAGCGCTTCATTCCTCCAGTCCGAAGTAGTGCCGCACCCGCGGACGGTCCGGGCCCAGATGGAAGGCCTGGGCCTGGGCCTCGATCCCGCGATCTTCCATCGTGGCCCGTTCGTGCTGGCGGAGGTGTTCGCCCCAGGAATCCAGCCGGAACAACTCCAGAAAACGTTCCGGCTCCTTCGCGTCCTGATACAGCCGCCAGCGGCGGGCTCCGTCGCGCAGCCTGCGCTCGCGCAGATGGCGCATGAGCGCGCGGAACTTTTCCGCGTTTTCATCGGCCACGAGGTATTCGATGGTGACAAGAAGCGGACCATCATCCGGATCGGCTTCCAGCCCGGCATGGGTTTCCGGCCAGGGCGGCGAGGGGCGCAGGTCCATCTTATCGTCAATCCGGAGGGGAAAGAAGCGGATGAGAACGAGCCCGGCAACCAATCCAAGTGCTGCGACGTCGAAGCATTGCCGGATCCCGATTACCCCGGCCAGCCAGCCCCACAGCGCGCCGTTCACAGCCAGGACGCCTTGAAAGGCCAGCAGGTAAAACGACAGGGCCCGTCCGCGCACCCAATCAGGCACTGAGGTTTGCACAGCCACGTTGAAATTGACCAGCACGCCCACCCAGGCCATGCCGGAGAAAAACAGGCAGATCCCCGCGTGCCATGGTTCGCGCGCCTGACTCAGCGCGGCAAAGGCCAATGCGGCCAACAACGCGCCGAGTCCGAGAATGCGGTCCAGGGCAAAGCGGCTGCGCAGCCGCGGCAGAATCACCGCCGCAAGAATGGAGCCCAGCCCGAACGCTCCCAGCAACAACCCGTAGCCAACGGCCGTGGTGTTCAAGACATCCCGCGCCAGCAAGGGCAGCAGCGGCCAGACTGCCGCCGCACAAAGGTTGAAAGCGATCGACCGCACAATCGGGGCCTGCAAACGCGGCGCATGCAGCAGATACCGCAGGCCGGCCCGGATCGCGCCCAGAATGTCCTCACTCAACCGCGGCGCGGTCACCGGTGCGGGTTGCCAGGATTTGATGGCCAGCAGAACCGCCAGGAAGGACAGCGCATTGGCGAAGAAGGCAAACGCCGCACCCGCGACCGCGACCAGCAGACCGCCCAGGGCCGGCCCGACGGCGCGCGCGACGTTGAAGGAAATGCTGTTCAACGAAACGGCGGAAGCCACCCAGGGTTTCGGCACGATATCCTGCACGGTGGCCTGCCAGGCCGGCAGACTGATCGCTCCGCCCAGACCGATGGCAAAGGTCAGCCCCAGCAACACCCACGGAGTGGTCAGGCCCAGCAAGGTCAGCGCACCGAGCAGCGCCGCCATCACCATCATCCACAGTTGCGACCAGAAAAGCAGCGCCTTGCGATCGGCCAGATCCGCCATCGCTCCAGCCAGCAAACCAACGAGAAAAACCGGTAGGGTCGAGGACGTTTGCACCAGGCCGACCAGCACGGTGGAGGAGGTCAGACCAGTCATCAGCCAGGCCGCGCCGACGGCCTGCATCAATGTGCCCACATTCGAAACGACATTGGCCGACCACAAGGCGCGGAAGGCCGGCACACCCAGCGGCGCGGTCAACGAAACCTTTTCCGTGTCTTTCACCAGAAAAAGCTGAAAAGCAGGACCGTCAGCACGAACAAACTCACCCCGGTGTAGAGGCGGTCTTTCTGCACCGCGAAACCCACGACCGCAAAGCCCACGCGCACCACGGGATTGATGAGCAACAGCACCACGCCAATCATGATCAGGCTGCGGCGATGGCCGATTTCGCGGACATCCAACGCACGCTGAACCATGGCGATCGGATTTTCAAAATACTTGGGCTCACCGGCGAAGACCCGATCGCCGGGCGGGGCTCCGATGTGCGTGGCCAGAAACCAAAGCAGTCCACCCGCCATGACCGCCGCGGCCAGCAGCGTGCCGGCAATCATCACCCGCGCGAGCAAGTTTTGGATTTGCTGATCTTTCATCCGATGTTGACCCCGATTCCGCGCAAGATCATCTGCACCGCGATGACCGAAACTGCGGTGAGAAAAACCACCCGCAGCACTTTCACCGGAGCCACCGGCAGAAGCTTCGCGCCGACAAAAGCCCCCGCCAGCACTCCCAATGCCACCGGAGCCACCAAGGCGGGATCGAGGTATCCGCGCTTGAGATAGATTCCCACGCTGGCCGCCGCGGTCACCCCGATCATGAAATTGCTGGTTGCCGTCGTCACCTTGAAAGGAATCCGCATCACCTG
>JBMOHI010000425.1:0-2702 GCA_049317925.1 Terrimicrobiaceae bacterium | reverse complement strand
TGCGCGACCATCGCCGAGCCGTCTTTGTAGATGAAAAAGAGCGTGATCATCATGAAGACGACGGAGAGCAGGAAGTTGACCGCGCCGGTGCCGGTGGCCAGCACCCAGCGCGAGATGTTGCCGATGTGGTCACCGCTCACGAGTTTGACCAGTTCGCCCAGCGCCTTGGGTTGGCCCAGGTATTGCAGCCACCATTCCTCCGCCTGTTTGCCGAAAAAGGGTAGGGTGCTGACGGAAGCCGGAACAGGAATGCCCGTTTTGTCGGCCTCGACCAGCCAGGCGACCCAGTCGCGGATTTCATTCACGCCGTAGGTGACGAGCGCGGCTAGGGGAATGACCAGCACGAGAAGAAGGACGGCGAGGGCGATGCTGGCGGCGAGGGCGGTTCGGCCGTGGCACGCGCGCACCAAACGCTCATAGAGCGGCCAACTGGCAAAGCCGATGATCAAGGCGGCCAGCACGGGAACCAGAAAGCCGTGAAAAAAATAGACGCCAGCCAGCACGACGAACGCGACGAGCCAGCGGGCGATGGGGTGTTCCGGCAGAATGGAGGTCATGGTGAATCAGCGCGTCCGCTCAGGCAGGTCGTGTTCGTATCAGATGGGAAATCCCCGGGCCAATCTTTTGATTTGTGACATGAGCATTCTCCCCGGGCGTGTCGCGCATCAGCGGGAACCGGAGCGTAGCCGAGATCCTCGCGCTGGCGCTGCCGCGTGGTCATGGACTGCTACAGCGTGCCGGCCTGACGGGCTTCGCGCAGCGCATGCAGGAGGGTGAGGATGATGCCGAGAGCCTCGCCCGATTGTTCACTTGGGCTGAGTGCTCCGGGCAGGGCGATGATCACTTCGGCTGGTTGCTTTTCGGTCTCCGGCATCGGAGTGAACGTGCGGGCGTAAGTGGGGCGGACGGGATTGGGTTTCCAACGAAATGCCGGCGCGGCCCCGGCATAGCGGGAAAGGGTTTCGCTGATGACCATTTTTTGCTGGTCTGTGGTGAGCCAGGCTTCGACCTCGGGCTCGCGGGCGCGGGGATTCTGGCGCAAAAGAATCACCACGTCATAAGGATAGCGGCGCAGTTCTTTCTCCAGCACCTGCACGTGCGTGCTCGGTGAGTCGGCCCAGCAACGGACATCCGGAAGTTGTTGCCGGTCCATCAGGAAAACATTTCCGCGGTGGGCCTCGAGATTGGCCACCGGGTAGGCGGTGACCTCGATGCCTTCGGCCAGTTGCAGGCGCGATTCCATGGCGGCCAGGAGGCGGGCGATGGCAAGCGGCGTCACCGTTTCCGTGCCGACCCAGCCGCCGACGAGAAGGGCATGCAGGGGCACTTCGCCTGCGCGGGTGCCGCAGACGTGGAAATACGGGATCATTTCCTCCCGGATGCCGGCCTGTCCGAGTCCGTAGCCCAGCATGAGGGTCGAGGAGTCGTTGGAAAGTTCCACCAGGGGCGCGATGAGGCTTTCCACATCCTGATTGCCGGCTTCAAAGGTGTTCTTGATCTGGAGGTCGGTGAAAGGGTTCATGCAGGCTCCTTTGCGTGGTTGAGGAACGTCCCCAAGGTTAAAAGCCGAACCCCGATGCGCAAGTTGTTTTCCTGTCCGCGCCCCCGCCGCGAGCGGTCAATCCTTCTTGGTATACGTGATCGGCAGAATGCCCGCCCCGCGGGCTTCCGCGAGGTCAATCAATTGATAACTGAGGTCGTCGCTGGCGATCTTGTCGGAAGCCTCTTCCAGCGCCTCGGTGCCGACGGAGACGGCGGATTCGAAAGACTGCCACGATTTTTCCGCCCGCCGGGTTTCGATTTTTTTCAACTGGGCTGCTGTGCGGTCCTTGACCGGGCGCAAATCGGTTTCGCCCAGCAGGGTTGTTTCGATTCCGATGGTGGTTTCGTCGTCGAGATCCACCGCCAGGAACATGTGGCCCGGCACGAGCACGAGGGCGGGACGGAGGCCGATCTTTCGCAGGATGGCAGCGAGAAGCACGGTCCCGTCCACGCAATTGGCCTGCGAAGCCTGGACGGATTCGTCGAAGAGCCGGACATGCTGGCTGTAAACGCCATCGTCCTCGGCCGCGGTGGTGGTGACGTTGCTGTATTTCAAGCCGTGCCGCTGCATCATATTCCAGATGGAAAAAATCTGCAGCAGGACCTGTTCGGAGTCGCCGCTTTGGTACCCGTCGAAGGATGATACGATTCCCGTGTCGAGGGCCTCTTTCAGGAGCGAATCCACCAGAGGATGGTTCTCGTTGACGTAGGCGGCGAAAACCCAGCTGTAGTCCGAAGTGCGGGCTTCTTCTTCGTCCTCCGCCACCTCCTCGACGCCGAAGAGGCAATCGTTGATCGAACGCATGGTGGTGGTGATCACTTTTTCGCCTTCGCTTTTTCCGTCGATGCTGAGGGCGATCGTAATGTTGAGGGGGACGGCCTGGGTGACTTTGGCCAGCGCGTCGTATTTGTAGGCGATCTTCGGATGAATGAGCAGATCGGTCATGTCCTCCTTCACGGTCTTGACCAGACGGCTTTCGGCCATGAATTCGTTGGCCTTCACCGTCACGTCAATTTTGGATCCGGCTTTGACCTCCGCCACGGTGATGCCGATGACGCCTTGCGGATCGCCGAGGTGATTGCCCTCCCAGACGGCAAACAGCTCCTCCGGCAGATCCACCCGCGCGGTGCCGATGAGGAAGGAGGGAAAAATGTTGCCC
>JBMOHI010000424.1:0-2720 GCA_049317925.1 Terrimicrobiaceae bacterium | reverse complement strand
AACCATCGAAAAAGCTCGATCATCAATATCAGGTGTTTGATTTGATTTATATCGATAAGTCGGGCAAGTTGGTTTTAAACAATCAAAAAGAGGTTTTAGATTTTCTGACTGTAAATAAAGACAAAGAGCGATTTGTACCTGATGCCGTGGATCGGGGTGAACAGGTGGCGATCGCTGAGTTAGTAAATGCGCTTAAGTCTTGGCTCACCAGTCAAGCGGTGCAAACTGAGGTGATGGAGGATGGCACGACTAAGGAGACTATGGGTAATGAAACGCTAGGAGTTTTGGACGGCTTAAGAAAAGGCAATAAGGGCGCTACAGATAGGATCAAGCAAAATGTTACAGTTGATGGCAAATATCAGCTTAATAATTTCGATTTAATCACTTGGGTTTTAGTAAGGGTATAGAATTATGCAATTAACAATGTTTAATACAAAAGATTTTTTACCCGCTTTAAAGGAGTTTTTTGGTAAGCCAAATCTAAATATACCGATTAATTATTTAGATGACAAACCAACTTCAGCACAGAAAATATTACAGGATACTTATAAAGATAATGAATCATTTGAGTTAATTAATGATGTTTATTTTGTTGGAGTAGTCGATGATGCAGCATTTAGAGGGAATCAAAGTTTAGCGATTGATAAAATCAAATCTGATTATGATGGGATATTGATTTTTGGGATAACTTTGAACGATCGCCTGAATGGTTTGTTGCCAACGCGATCGCAATTAGCCGAAATATCCCGTGCTTTTAATCGGGAGTTTTGCTATACGCCTGTGGTGGTGGTGTTTAAGTATGGCGAATATCTGGCGTTTGCGAATACGGAGAGGTTGAAATATAAGGATAATCGTGAGGGTGAGAAAGCGGGAAAGGTGACGCTGCTAAGAGATATTGATATCAGGCAGCCACATTCGGGACATGAGAGGATTTTGGCGAATTTAGCGATATCGGATACTGGCAAAAATAAGGTTGATTCGTTTGCCAGTCTTTATAAGTATTGGCAGGAAGTCCTTAGCGTCAGTTTGCTGAATAAGGATTTTTATAAAGATCTCTCTAACTGGTATTTTTGGGCGGTGGGGCGTGTCACGTTTCCCTCAGAGCCTACATTACTTGAAGCTCAAGCTAAGAAGGTTAGTCTTGAGGATTTGCAAAAAGAACATAAGTCTAAAAATGTGATTCGTTTGCTGACGCGATTGCTTTTTGTTTGGTTTATTAAAGAGAAAGGGTTAATTCCTTCAGAGCTTTTTGAACTTGATGATTTGCAAAGAGAGATTCTCAAAAATATTTCTCCCTATCATGATTTAGGACTGTTTAAGCAGGTAAATGAAGACAGTATCTATTACAAAGCTATTTTGCAGAATCTATTTTTTGCGACCCTAAACTGTCCAATTAAGCCAATGGAAAGCCATGATAATCGGGTGAGAGGCTTTCGGAAGATGGACAACTATGGACAGCACCGAGACGCTAATTTTTTAATGCGCTATGAGAAACATTTTCAAAATCCAGATCGATTTGTGGAAATGGTGAATGGTGTTGTTCCTTTCTTGAATGGTGGGCTTTTTGAATGTTTGGATGATAAGTTAAACAAGGTTTATATTGACGGATTCTCGGATAATTTGCCTAAAAATGAGCAGTTAATTGTCCCTGATTATTTGTTCTTTGGCGTAGAGGAGAAGGTTGATTTAAGTGCAGAATACGGTGTAACTAATAAGGCGACCAAAGAGGCGGCGGTAAAGGGTTTAATCAATATTCTCAAGGCTTACAAATTTACGATTACAGAAAATACACCAATTGAAGAGGATGTCGCCCTCGATCCTGAGTTGTTGGGTAAGGTATTTGAGAATCTTTTGGCTAGTTATAATCCTGAGACAAAGACGACAGCCAGAAAGCAAACAGGCTCTTTCTATACGCCCCGTGAGATTGTTAATTACATGGTGGATGAGAGTCTCATTGCTTATTTGAAAAATGAGTTACTTGCTCAAGAGTCTGGGTATCAAGAGGAAGATCTAGATCGGCGATTGCGTCAACTGGTTTCTTTTGATGCTGTTAATCCATTTGAAGGGAATGCTGAGGTTCAGAAACGGATTATTAAGGCTTTAGATAAATGTACTATTCTTGACCCTGCCTGTGGTTCGGGTGCTTTTCCGATGGGGATTTTGCAAAAGATGGTACATATTTTATTTAAGGTTGACCCGAAAAATACGGAATGGAAACAGCGTCAAATTGTAAGGGTTGAAGCGGCGATTAGTCAGTTAGAGGAGTTAGATGACGCTCAATATCGGGAGCAAGGTATTCAGGATTTAAATGCTCAAATTAAAGATATTGAGGAGGCTTTTGCTAATAATGAGTTGGATTATGGGCGTAAGTTATATCTGATTGAGAATTGTATTTATGGGGTAGATATACAGTCCATTGCCACCCAAATTTCTAAGCTGCGGTTCTTTATTTCGTTGGTGGTCGATCAAAGGGTTGATCCGAGTAAGGATAATTTTGGGATTCGTCCTCTGCCTAACCTCGAAACTAAGTTTGTGGCGGCTAATACTTTGATTGGAATTGAGAAACCAAAGGCGCAATTAAGTTTGTTCGATACGCCAGAAATCAAGAAATTGGAAGCAGATTTGAAGAAGGTAAGGCATCGTTTATTTAGTTCTAAGTCACCTAGTCATAAGCGGAAGTTGAGAGATCAAGATAAGGCTTTGCGGGAACAAATTGCTGT
>JBMOHI010000423.1:0-2721 GCA_049317925.1 Terrimicrobiaceae bacterium | reverse complement strand
GCATTGGCGCGGTTGAGGGCGTATTTCAGGTCGCTCAGGATCGGCAGCTTGACCAGCTTGTTTTTGTTCAGTTCGGAATTGTCGATGTCGATATGAACGATGGTGCCGTGTTCGCAGAATTTCTCGACCTTGCCGGTCACGCGGTCATCGAAGCGCACCCCGATGGCGAGCAGCAGGTCGGCTTCGTTGGCGGCGTTATTGGCATAGACGGTGCCGTGCATGCCGAGCCATTTGAGGGACAGCGGATGAGACTCGGGGAAGGACCCGACGCCCATGATCGTCGTGGTGACGGGAATCTGGGTGCGCTCGGCGAATTCCTTCAACTCTGCCGAGGCCTCCCCGGTGATCACGCCGCCGCCGCAATAGATAACAGGCTTTTTCGCGCCTTCAATCAGGCCGATCATTTCCTGGATGGCCAGATCGTCCGCTTTTTTGACCGGCTTGTAGCCGCGGAGGTTGATCTCCCGCGGATAAATCGGCTGGGCCCGCTGGTTTTGGATGTTCTTCGGAATATCGATCAACACCGGACCCGGGCGTCCGCTCTCGGCGATGTAGAAGGCCTCTTTAACGATGCGCGGAATCTCCTTGATGTCCCAAACCAGATAGCTGTGCTTCACGATGGGCAGAGTGAGGCCGAACATATCGGTCTCCTGAAATGCCCCTCGGCCGATCATTTCCTGCGGAACCTGGCCGGTGATAGCCACCATGGGCACGGAATCCATATAGGCATCGGCGATGCCGGTGATGAGATTGGTGGCACCGGGACCGGACGTCGCCATGCACACACCGGCCCGGCCGGTCACGCGGGCATAGCCCTCCGCGGCGAAAACACCGCCTTGCTCATGACGGGGAAGAATGGTGCGGATCTTTTTGGATTTGGTCAGGGCTTGGTGGATGGGCATTGAGGCCCCGCCGGGATAAGCAAAAATCACATCGACTCCCTCGCGTTCCAGACAGCTCACGAGAATTTCCGCGCCGTCCATGACCTGGCCGCGGTCGGGAGGGGTGGATTTGGCGGCGGGAGAAGAGGTTTTCTTGGTTTTCATTGAGCAACTTTGAAGCGGGTCACGTTAAGCGGATGGAGTTAGGATGGCGAGGTCAAAACCTAGGTTGGGGACAAAAAAAGCCCCGCCGAAGCGGGGCTTTAAATGAAAACTGAAGAAAAATTCTTAGTTCAAAAGAGTATTCGTCGTCACCCCAATAATGTTGGTGTTGTTATACTGCTTGGGCAACAGGATGGCACCATCGCCTCCCTTACGGAAAACCACAAAACCTTTGTCTCCATAAGGCTTGCCGCTTTGAACAAGTGGAGTGGTTGTATTCGACCAATTCGCCGTAACCAGGAAAACATTGTCACCGCCGCTGTTCTCGGTCAGCGAGTAAACATTGATCGCAGTCGGGGCCTTCGTGTTGACAGCCGTGGTGGTGGGACGAGGAAGACCAGGAGCACTGAGTAATTTGGCAAAGTCATTGGTTGCCAAGTAGGAAGGGACGATGTTCGTCGCCCATGCAGCCCATGTTCCACCAATATCGCCAGGCCATCCCAAATTGGTGTCGCCAGTTGTAGTCCCATCCAACGCCATTTGAGTCGTGGCCAGGTGCAACTGTTTCATGTTGCTCAATGTTTGAGTCATTTGCCCACGGGCCAAGGCACCAGTGATGGCAGGCAAGGCAAGGGCGGCGAGAATTCCGATGATCGAGATAACGACCAGAAGTTCGATGAGGGTGAAGGCAGAGGGGCGCTGGAGTTTCATAAATGATTTAGTTGAAGTTCGTTGATTTGCGGATGAAATGTCAAACGCTTTCGTTGGAAAAAAATCAAGAAAGCGGCTCGCGACGGTGTTTGAAGGCGCTGACCGATAACGGAGGCAGGTCCACCAACATGGAAAAGGGTTTTCCCTGCCAGGTCGAGGATTCCGCCGGACGCCCGCCAAAGTTGCCCACATTGCTCCCGCCGTAGGTCTGTGCGTCGGTATTGAGCACTTCCTGATACCAGCCGGGGGCATTGACCCCCACGCGGTATCCGCCGCGCACGACCGGGGTGGCATTGACGATGAAGACCAGAGTCTCGCCGGAGCGGCTCTTGCGCAGGAAGGACCAGACGCTGTTGTCGCTGTCGTTGAAATCAATCCATTCGAAGCCGTCGTAGCTGTCGTCGAGTTCATAGAAAGCCGGCTCGCTGACGTAGAGGGCGTTGAGGTGCTGGATGAGACGCCGCAGGCCGTCGTGCAGGCCAAACTGATTGAGGTGCCAGTCAAGACTCTGGTCGTGATTCCATTCGGCCCACTGCCCGAACTCGATGCCTTGAAAAATGAGCTTCTTGCCGGGATGGGCCCACATCCAGGCCAGGAACATCCGCACGTTGGCAAACTTCTGCCACATGTCCCCGGGCATTTTGTTGAGCAGGGATCCCTTGCCATGAACCACTTCGTCGTGGCTGAGCACGAGAATGAAGTGCTCGTGGAAGGCGTAGAGCATCGAGAAGGTGATTTCGCCCTGGTGAAAACGCCGGTGGATGGGTTCCTTGCTGATGTAGCGCAGGCTGTCATTCATCCAGCCCATGTTCCATTTGAAGCCGAAACCCAGTCCGCCGGTGTAGGTCGGACGGGAAACGCCGGGCCAGGAAGTCGATTCCTCCGCGATGGTGGCCACGCCGGGAAAGCGCTCGTAGCAGACCTCGTTGCAGCGCTTGAGAAAGTTGATGGCATCGAGGTTTTCGCG
>JBMOHI010000422.1:0-2722 GCA_049317925.1 Terrimicrobiaceae bacterium | reverse complement strand
CCGAGAGGGCTCGGACGCTCGACAAACTCCATGCCGCCGCCTGACTTCCCGTCTTTTGTCCAGCTCGTCTCAGCCCCCAACGTGCAGGTCGCCCCAGAGTTCAGCGCGTCGGAGGCAACGCCGCCTTCATCGGTGTCGAAGCGGAATACCGCGATATCTTCTCCACTGGTCTGCAATGGATCTGGAGCAGCGTTTACCGCGCTGACCAAGAAAAGCGGCAACAAGAAGACCGGCTTCCAGCTTTTAAACATTCTGGCAATCGGATGTGACGCAGCAATCACTGCGAACACCGAGTTGTTGATGACGAGTTCATTGCGCATAACGATCACGGTATAGGTTTTCTAAATGGAAAAGGGCGCAACGGAGTTTTAAGGACCGCCGCGCCCCATTCCCCTGAAAATACGCATCTCAAGCCAGCCTCTCGGTGGCGGGACGCATGAATACAAATTTTAGGCCGAACGACGCCGACGGAACGCAAAAGTCAGCGAACCCATCCCGAGCATCAGCATCGCGAATGTCGAGGGCTCGGGAACAGCGGAAACAGTGATATCGTCAAACAGCCCTTGATTCGAAATCACCCCGAAGTTGCCGTTGGCGTAGAGATCCGTCTGGAACTGCGACAATGTCTGGCTTCCCTTGAGATCGAACCCAGAAACGAGCAGGGTCCCTGACGGAGAGCCAAAATATCCGTTGGCTAGACCGGTGGTCACATCGATGACCATTGAGAAGATTGCATTCTGGACGGTTACGCCGGAAACAGCCACGGAAACCGACGAGGCTCCCCCGGCGTTGCCCGACTGCTGCAGGCTGAAATTTCCCCCGGAGAAAGTCATCTGCGGGCCAAAACCGGCCCAATTTGCGGTTCCGTTGAAGGCGCTGAAATTCTGGCTAAACAAGCCAGCCGAGGCGCTGCCGACTTGCGGAAAAATCAGTGATTGCACAACAATTTGAGTTTCGTTTCCGCTGAATGGAGTTGTTAGCGCATGCGTCCAGCCGTTGATGGCAAAGAGCATATTCCCCGATCCGGTTCCCTGGTCCTGAATAATGCCCCAAGTATCATTTCCGTAGGTGGTCGAATACGACCAACCAACGGTGGAAGCACTCGTAACGTTGGGATAAGAGCTGAAGTCCTGCTGATACAAGATAGCGGAGTGAGCGGCCAGGGAGGTGAACAAGCTCAGAGCGAGCCCGAGCAGGGTTTTACGGAGTGTATTTTTCATGGTTTTGGTTTTTGGATTTCTGACTCGATCCCTTGAAAGTTTTGAGGGGACTTTGTTTGTAAACAGCAAGATTTCTCTCGTTGTTGGGTTGTTTGTCTGCGCTTCAACGAATCACTTACCGCGAAATGATTCTACCGTCAAACAATATTTTTGATTTTTTCTTCCAGATCGCAGAGATGAAGTTTTTCGATCCCTACCGGTCAGGCAAAAGGTGTCCGTAGGTGCGTTTTGCCCGGTTTCCACTCGGCGAGTGTGGCAGAATTTGTGAGTTGGGCGTTGGCCGACTGCGCGGCCGCGACGAGGTTGTGGGCCAGGGCCCGTCCGAACTTTCGGGGCGAGTGTTCCATGCGGCTCCAATCCATCCCATCATCGAGGGAGTGGGTATCGTTCCAAAGCGTCACGATGCCCAGGTCACGGCCGGGGACCAGGTTGCGCTGCTCCAACTCCTCAGCGACAAAAGGAAGGAGGTTGTCGTCAGCAACGTAAATTCCATCGGGAGGAAGATGCGCGTCGAGCATCCCGGCCAGGGCGTGCTGCACCTTCGCCCTATCCAGTGCCACGAACTCGGCCACATTGTAGTCTTCGATGCCGGCATGGCGGAGAGCGTGCGTGTAGTAGAACCGCTCGAAATCGCAATCCCTCGCCACGTCAAAGTATCCGAGTAAAGCCACCCGGCGACACCCTCCCTCGATCAGCGCGCGGGTTCCGCGCTCAGCGGCCTCCATGCTGTCCAGGATCATTCCCGGCTGATGGCGGATTGGACCACTGAAACCGAACGTCAACCAGAGTTTGCCAGCCTCGGAAAACTGGCTGCCGAAGTGATCGGAGAGCCAGTCCAATACCAGAAATCCGTCCGCCGGGTTGGCGCGCAGAATTTTCTCGAGTTTCCTTTTGTCGAGGGCGACACCTTGGGACTCCGTTCCTCCGCAGCTTGTGATGCGATGCCCCAGGAGCGAGAGGACTTCCGTGGCACCCGCGAGGATGGAGGTCTGAACTGGCGAGGGCCAGTGGAGATCCATCCAGATTTGAAAATCGAGGTGTCGGTGTTGGGCCAGTGGTCGGCGACGCGAACGCGCATCGTCGTGGATGGAAAGAACTTGCTCGACCTTGAGCTTGCGAGAGACCGGGTTCGGTTTCCCCGCATCGGCTGCACCCGGCAGGCGCCGGATAAACGTGCCGCTGCCTTGGCGCTTGGCCAAGATACCGCGCTCGGTGAGGGACACGATGGCACTGCGAACTCGCCGGTATTCCGTGCTGAAAGTCTCCGCCAGATCGCGCAATGAACGCAGGCGCATCCCGGCGCGGGCCTGTCCGCTTGAAAGCAAGTGGACCAGCGTGTCGGCAATCTCTTCGGCGGAGAGGTCGATGACTGTGGGCCGGGAAATGTTTTTTTGCGTTTTGTCCACGTGGTATCCGTTGGCAACTGAACCACAGGCAGTGGCACCTCTTCAAGCTTGCTGGCGCGGCCCGGAGGCACCCAAGTTCAGGGGCGCACCGCATAA
>JBMOHI010000421.1:0-2731 GCA_049317925.1 Terrimicrobiaceae bacterium | reverse complement strand
ACCTCCCCACCATCACCCGGCGCCTTTCCGAAGTGGAAGCGCGCATGACCGATCCGGATTTCTGGAACAACAAGGAAACCGCCCAGCGCGATGTCGAGCTGGTCTCCGAACTGCGGGGGAAGCTTTCGCCTTTTCTAGCCTTGGAATCCCGCGCGGCTGATCTGGAGATTCTCAAAGACCTGACCCGCGGCGAACCGCCGGAGAATCAGGCCCAGGCCATTCAAGAGGTTCGCTCCGAATACGATTCGATTCTGCGCGACCTGGAGAAGTTTGAACTGCATCAATTGCTCTCGGGCGAGTTCGACAAAAGCCCGACATTTTTGACCATCCACTCCGGCGCGGGCGGCACGGAATCCTGCGATTGGGCCGACATGCTCATGCGCATGTACACACGATGGATGGAACGCTCGGATTTGAAATTCGAGACGGTCGACATCCAGGTCGGCGACGAGGCCGGAATCAAATCCGTCACCATGCGGGTTTCGGGCGATCATCCGTATGGCTATTTGAAAAACGAAATCGGTGTGCACCGGCTTGTGCGCATCTCGCCCTTCGACTCCAACAAACGCCGTCACACCTCCTTCGCCAGCGTCGATGCGGTGCCCGAGGTCGAGGACGTGCCCATTGAAATCAACCCGGCCGACATCGAGCGCGACACATACCGTTCGGGCGGAAAGGGCGGTCAGAACGTCAACAAAGTGGAAACCGCCGTCCGCCTCCGCCACGTTCCCACCGGCATCGTGGTTGCCTGCCAGGCCGAGCGCAGTCAGGGCCGCAACAACGAACTGGCCATGAAGATGCTCAAAGCCAAACTCTATCAACTCGAAGCGGACAAAAAGCGCGCCGAGGTGGACCGCCAATACGGCGAGAAAGGCGACATCGCCTGGGGCAATCAGATCCGTTCGTACGTTTTTCAGCCCTATCAGATGGTCAAGGACCTGCGCACTGGAGTGCAAACCAGCGACATCCAGGGCGTGATGAACGGCGAAATCGACGCCTTTATCGAAGGCAAACTGCGCGGCCTCACGTACAAAAAGGGTGCGCAGGACGACGACCTCTAGCCGGAAAGGCGCTGACCGATGAGATTCTCCCTGCTTCCGCTGATCCTTCTCGCCGGCTGCGCCGGGACAAATTTGCGCGAGATGGCTCCTCCAACCCGCGTCTCCGGTCCGCCCGGAACGATTCTTTCGCGCGCGGAGATGCCCGGGGTCCCCAAGGGGGCGACGGCGGAGCGGATTCTTTATGTCACGCAGGATATTCACGGAAGATCCGTGCCGACGTCGGGTGTGCTCATCGTGCCCTCCGGACCCGCCCCGGCGGGCGGACGCGATGTCGTGGTGTGGGCTCATGGCACGACCGGGGTGGCGGAGGATTGTGCGCCATCGCTGAAACCGAAATTTTTCTGGCGTCTGCCCGGACTCGCGGAGTTCCTGGCGCGCGGATATGCCGTCGTGACGACGGACTACCCGGGCCTTGGCACGCCCGGACCGACGCCCTATCTGGTTGGCCAGGGCGAGGGCAAGGCCGTGCTCGACGCCGTGCGGGCGGCAGGCCGGCTCACGCCGACAACCGGACGGTTCGCCGTCTTCGGTCACTCGCAGGGCGGGCATTCCGTGTTGTTCGCGGGTCAGATGGCGAAGGCCTACGCACCGGAGTTGAAACTCGTGGGACTGGCCGCAGTCGCCCCGGCCACCGATCTGGCCGCGTTGCTCGATGACGACATTTCTACGCCATTGGGCAAGGTCCTGGCCTGTTACACGCTGTGGAGTTGGTCCCGAATCTATGGCGCGGACATGCACACCGTGGTCAATCCGCAATACGACTCCGTCATGCAGCGGATTGTTTCCACCTGCTGCACGTCCGCGGCAGATGCGTTCCGACTCGTAGGCAACGCCAAGAAACTCAAGGAAGGCTTCGTGGTGCACGATCCGGCCACGACCGAACCATGGAAGAGCCTCATGCGGCTGAACCGGCCGGGACAAGAACGCGCCGGCGCACCGCTTTTCATCGCGCAGGGAACGAAGGACGAAATCGTCCGCCCGCAAGTGACCGAGCAATTCGCCAAACAGGCGAAGGCCCGCGGCGAGAAAGTGGATTTCGTCTGGCTCCGAGGCGTGACCCATGTGCCGGCCGCCCAAGCCGCGGCTCCCTATGCTGCGGAGTGGATTGCAGAAAAATTCGAGTCCCGCACCGAACAGACGAACCGGCCGCTTACCGGTTATCCCGGTCAGCGATTGGACTTGATGAACAGTCCGCGCACGGTTTGGGCGGCTAGCCGCATCGGACCTCAGCAATATTTCGCCCAGCCGAACGATTGGACGTGCAGCGCGTCCTCCTACATCATGGTTTATCGGGCCTTAACCGGAAAGGACCTTCCCCTTAGCGAAGTGGTGGCCCGAACCGGTGCGGTGGAGGGCGTGGGGGCGGAGAACAGCCGTGTGGTCGAGGCGTTGAAAATGTTGGGACCGCAGTTCGAAGTGATCAGCGGGCAATCGTCGGCCAATCCGAAGGGAGCGAAAGTCCCGGCACATGTGCGGGCGGCTGAAAAAGCCCGCGAACACGCCACCCTCACGCGACTGCTGCGCCAGGGTTATCTGGTCATTCTAAACTTCCGGGAACCTGAGGATCACGGCGGGCATTACGGCGTGCTTCAGGGACTGAATGACAAAGCCATCCAGATCGCCGATCCCTATTACGGCCGGACCTCGGTGATGCCGTGGGAAGATTTTGA
>JBMOHI010000420.1:0-2737 GCA_049317925.1 Terrimicrobiaceae bacterium | reverse complement strand
AAGCCGCAGCTTTCCTTGGCCAGACAATCGGTGTGCTTGGTCGTGAGGTGAAAAAAGAGTTCACCGCCCTCAGCAGATGATCCGCTGACGGGATACTGCGAGACAACATCTTCCTCGTATTCGACCTCCACCTCCAATTCGCCAAGAGGAAAATGGGTCGCAGCGAGCTTAAGGATGCCCTGCAACTTGCGGGCATCGAGCCGATGGTCCTCATCCGTGGCCACCCACGTTTGCAGCACACACGCGGCCGTCGAACGAAGAGTGCCGCCGCAATCCATAAAATCCTTCCGCACATGGCCCACCTCGGTCACGTGGTAGTGCGCGGCGATTAATCCTCCATCGGGAAAAACAAAACGGACGTTCTTTTCAGGATGGGCGGCGAGGGCGGATTGGAATTCGGTGAAGGTCATAGGCTCATAATCATACAGTAATACGAATATTCGCAATGCCGAATATAGATCTTGATTTTTCGGAGACGGAATCCGAAGCTTCGCGACCATGGATCTGATCGAAATCTACCAGTGCCTGTGCGACGCCACGCGGCTGCGCATTCTGCACCTGCTGACCCGCGGGCCGCTCTGCGTCTGCCATTTCCAGGACATCCTGAACGTGCCGCAGACCAAAGTTTCGCAGCATCTTTCCTATTTGCGCAAACGCGGTCTGGTCGAAGTCACGCGCCATGCCAACTGGATGATCTACCGCCTGCCCGCCCGTCCCGCGCGGGAGCTGGAAGCCAATTTGAAATGCCTGCAGGATTGCGCTGCGGAGGACAAACGTTTCCGCGCTGATCTCAAGAAGCTCGCCAAAATCCAGTCCGGTTGCGGCTGGATCGCGGCGGCCCTCAAGGACGAAAAATCCTGCTGCCCGTAAATGAAACCTGCGGTTCTGATTCTTTGCACCGGCAACTCCTGCCGGAGTCACCTCGCAGAAGGCATCCTGCGTGCGGCCGCGGGGGATTTGCTGGAAGTTCACAGCGCGGGGTCCAAACCCGCCGGATATGTCCACCCGCTCGCCATAGTCGTGATGCGCGAAATCGGCATCGATATTTCGCACCACCACTCGAAGCACCTCGACGAATTCAAAAACCAACCGATCGAAACGGTCATCACGGTGTGTGGCAACGCGGACGCGGCCTGCCCGATGTTTCCCGGTCAGGTCAACCGGCACCACTGGGGTTTCGACGATCCGGCTCACGCGGAGGGGACGGAAGAGGAGAAGCTGGCGGTCTTCCGCCGCGTGCGCGACGAGATCCGCCGCGTCTTCGAAGCTTACGCAGCCGGGCGGCGCGATGAACGCTGACCGTCCCGCCCGCTGGCTCCTCGGCGAAGGACTGGGGACTTTTCTCCTGGTCTTTTTCGGCTGCGGCAGCGTCTGCGCCGCCGTTTTGCACGGGGCCCAAGTGGGAATTTTTCAGGTGGCCATTGTCTGGGGTCTGGGTATTGCCGTGGCGATCTATCTGACGGCGCCGCTGAGCGGGGCACACTTGAATCCAGCGGTGACGCTGGCCCTGGCGGTCTTCGCGGGATTTCCTCGCGGACGGGTGGCGGGTTATATGGTGGCGCAACTGGCGGGAGCCTTCGTCGCAGCGGCGGTTTTGTATCTGGTTTTTAGCGGATCGCTCAGCGCCTTCGAGGCCCGCAAAGGCATCGTGCGCGGACAGCCGGGCAGCGAGGCCAGCGCCATGGTTTTTGGGGAATTTTTTCCCAATCCCGGCGGCGAGGCCATGCCCGTGGAACGCGACGAGTTGATGCCGATGGGAAGGGCCTTTGCCGTCGAGGCCATTGGCACCGCGGTGCTGATGTTCGTCATCCTCGGTCTCACCGACGGGCGCAATACGGCCATCCCGGCGGGACTGGCTCCGGTTTTCATCGGACTGACCGTGACCCTGATCATCTCGCTTTTCGGTCCGCTGACCATGGCCGGCTTGAATCCCGCCCGCGACCTCGGGCCGCGCATTTTCTCCAGCCTGGCCGGCTGGGGTCATCTGCCGTTCACGGCCAATGGGTGGGGCTGGCTGGTGGTCTATATCGTCGCGCCGATCACCGGGGCATTGGTGGGCGGAGCTTTGAAAAGGTTGATGGTCTACCGGTGATGGACGATGGTATAAGGCCATCAATAATCCCTCGCCATGATCTTCCTCGGCATCGACTGCGGCACCCAAAGCACAAAAACCATTGCCCTTGATTGGGAGTCGGGCCGGATTCTGGCCAGCGCGCAAAAAGCGTACGACTTTGTCCCCGGCCTGCCGCCGGGGGCGATGGAGCAGAATCCGCAGGACTGGACGGACGCAGCCGACGCGACCATCAGCGAGGTGCTGGGGAAACTCGGCGACCGCAAAAACGAAGTCCGCGCCATCGGCGTCAGCGGCCAGCAACACGGCCTGGTCGTGCTCGACGAAAACGATGCGGTCATTCGCCCGGCCAAGTTGTGGTGCGACACCTCAACAACCGCGCAGTGTGCGGAGGTCACGGCTCACTTCGGGGGAGACAACGCTCTCACCGCCCTCGTCGGGAACACCATGCGGCCGGGTTACACCGCGCCAAAAATTCTCTGGCTGCGGCAAAACGAGCCGGCCAACTGGAAAAAAACCGCCTCCGTCCTTTTGCCGCACGACTATCTGAATTTCTGGCTCACAGGCGTGAAGCGCATGGAATTCGGCGACGCCTCCGGCACGGCACTTCTTGATGTCGAGACCCGCCAGTGGTCGTCCAAGGTGGTGGACTTCATCGCCGACGAT
>JBMOHI010000419.1:0-2746 GCA_049317925.1 Terrimicrobiaceae bacterium | reverse complement strand
GCTGACGTAGTCGGCCTCGCGATGCCACCAGACGTCGCGTCCTTCCTTGATATGAATATCGAGACCGGCGCGGCGGAAAACGATGACGCGTTTCACCGTGGTGTCGCCCTCGAGGGCTTGATCCACGTTCTGCTTGAGGGTGACCGTTTGTCCGCGGCGGTAGCCGGCATCGGCCGTGACCACGATGGTCGCGCCGCAGTCCTCGATCCGGTCGCGGATGCTGGTGCTGCTGAATCCGCCGAAGATCACGCTGTGAACCGCACCGATACGGGCGCAGGCCAGCATGGCGATGGCGGCTTCGGGAATGTGCGGAAGGTAAATGATGATGCGGTCACCCTTTTTCGCGCCGTTGCGTTTGAGGATGTTGGCGAAGATGCTGACTTCGCGATGCAGTTGCTGATAAGTCAGAACGCGCTTCTCGCCGGGTTCGCCTTCCCAAATGATGGCAGCCTTGTTGCGGCGGGGTCCGGAGAGATGGCGGTCGAGGCAGTTCTCGCTGACGTTGAGCTGTCCGCCGACAAACCATTTGGCGAAGGGCGGCTTCCAATCGAGCACCGTCTTCCATTTTTTCCGCCAGAACAGATCGGCCGCCTGGCCGGCCCAGAATTTGGCCGGATTCTTGATCGAGGCGGCGTGGAGTTTCTTGTATTCGGCGAACGATCCGATCAGCGACGTTTTGGAAAAATCCTTCGACGGTTTGAAGACGCGGGTTTCGATCTGGTGGGATTCAATGTTCGAGCTCATGGGAGAAGAGAGGGGGCTTTCTATCGTGGATACCGGTCAATGGTCAATTGTCATTGGCCGTTGACCGGAAACATCCGATGACCACGAACCGATGACCAATGACCAAACCTCACGCCGCCAGCGGTTCGGGGGCGTCGATTTGGACGAAGCGGAAGCGTTCGTCGTAGCGGCCCTCGTTGTGGCGGCGGCAACATCTCAGACAGGCCACGCGTTTCTTGACCGGCCGGACGCGGGCCAGGGTGGTGCCACATTCGCGGCAGGCGTAGAAATGCTTCCGCTCGTGGCGGGTGCGCTTGAAGGGAAGATCGTGACAGCGGGATTCGCGGGGAATGCCGAGATCGCGGCAGGCTTCGCGCCATTCAGGTCCGTGCGCGGCGATGCGGACGCGGCCGGCGCGGTATTGGGCAAGGAAATGAGCCAGTTCGTGGCGCAGGGTGCGCTGGACTTCACCGGGGGAAACCTCGATCAGTTTGGGATTGAGCGAAATCGTCTTCGTGCGCCAGCAGGCCAGTCCGGCGGTGGTGCGCAGGCGGGGATTCCAGCGCACGGCCACCTCGAGGCCGCGACAGCCGGCTCCTCGCAGCAATTGACGGGAGATTTTTTCCAGGATGGGATCCCGGCGTCCGGCCCGTTGGCGCGGGCGGGGAGTTTTTTCCGCCAAGTCGGGTAGCAGGCGCAGATGGCGGAGGACAGTCCGTCCAAAATTCAACATGAGCTGGGTGTGTTTCATCACGCGGCGAGGAGTTGGGGTTGTTGGGCCAGCACCTTGGCAAGGGCGCGCTGGCAATGTTCGATGTCAGATTCGGTGGTCTGCGTTCCGAGGGAAAAACGGACGGTGCTGGCGGCGTGACCAGGTTCCACGCCCATCGCGAGAAGGACATGCGAAGGCTGCATGGAGCCGACCATGCAGGCCGATCCGCTGGAGGCACACACGCCTTCCAGGTCGAGGCCGATGAGCAGCGCTTCGCCATCACGGCCGGGGAAGCTGACGTTCAGGGTATTGGCCAGGGTCAGTTCGGGGTGACCGTTGCGGACGGCGTCGGGAGCGATTTTCTCGATGCCGCGCCAGAGGGCATCGCGCAGGGCGGCAAGACGGGGTTGTTCGGCTTCGCGTTTGCTTTCCGCGACGCTGGCGGCCGCGGCCAGGCCGACGATGGCGGCGGTGTTTTCCGTGCCGGGACGGCGGGTGTTTTCGTGGGAACCCCCGTGGACGGTGCGGGAAATGGCCACCCCGGCGCGGAGAAACAACGCCCCCACACCCTTGGGTCCGCCGAATTTATGTGCGGCAATCGAAACCGCCGAGGCCCCGAGTTCGTGCGGCCGGACCGGAAGCTTGCCGAAGGTCTGCACGGCGTCAGTGTGAAAACACACACCCTGCGCGCGGCAGAGCGCGGCCAGTTCCTCAACCGGCTGGATGGTTCCGGTTTCGTTGTTGGCCTGCATGACCGAGACAACCGTGGTGTCGGGCCTCAGGGCGGCTTGCAGCCCGGCGGGATCGACCCGGCCACCGCGATCCACCGGGAGAACGGTCAGTTCGAAACCTTCGTGATGTGAAAGGTGCTCAAACGCATGCAGCACGGCGTGGTGTTCGGCCGCGGCCGTGATGAGGTGGCGTCCGCGAGGCGCATGAGCCCGGGCCAGTCCGAGGACAGCGAGGTTGCAGGACTCCGTGCCGCCGCCGGTGAAGATGATTTCGTGCGCCTTCACCCCGAGCAGACCGGCCAGCACGTCGCGCGCGTCGTCGATCGCCGCCCGCGCTTCGCGTCCTGCCGCGTGAATGCTCGACGGATTGCCATAACCCTCGCGCAGAAACGGCAGCATGGCTTCAAAGGCCGGCGGAGCGAGCGGCGTGGTCGCGTTGTAGTCGAGGTAAACCATTCTTAGGAAGGCTGAAGGCTGAAGGCTAAAGGCTGAAAACAAAAATGCCGCCGGAGGCGGGTAAAATCACTTCCGCCTTTAGCCTTCAGACTTTTGCCTTTGCTTAGATCGACCATTCCAGGGC
>JBMOHI010000418.1:0-2750 GCA_049317925.1 Terrimicrobiaceae bacterium | reverse complement strand
CCCCGCCGCCGTCTGGTTCCTGCTCGACGCCCTCCAGCGCTATGCGGCTCTGCCCGTGGAAAAAGTCCGCGAGATCGCCTTCGAGATTGCGCTGCTCGGGCAAAGCGGACTCGACTACGCCAGCTCCGACAAAAAATACACCATACGCAGCCTCCCAGGAGAATCCTTCTCCGGGCTTCAGCTCATGTGCCTCATGCACGCGGGCTTTCAACAGATTGCCCCGGAACACGAGACCGGCATGGATCTCGCGGAGGCATTCCTCACGGCTCTGGAGCTTCACCGGCAACGAGAGGGAGGAAATTAACCGCCATGCCTTCCCATACAGAAATCGGCGAGTTTATTTGGCGCATTGCGGACCATCTGCGGGGCGACTACGAGAAAAACGACAACGAGGATGTGATTCTCCCGTTCACCCTGCTGCGCCGAATCGATTGTGTGCTGGAGAAGACGCGAAACCGGGTGCGGGAAGACGAGACGACCTACAAATCGAAGGTCACGGATGATGTCCTGAAAAAGCTCCTCGTCGGCTCGGCCGGGGTGCCGTTCTACAACCGCTCCAAGTTTTCCTTCACCGAGCTGCTCAAGGACCCCGCGAATATCAAAGACAACTTTGGGGCCTACCTCGAAGGCTTCTCAGACAACATCAAGGAGATCCTCTACAATTTCTGCGGCGGACCATCGAAGGGGCTGGGGCCGATTTACGAGACGCTGGCCGAGAAGAATCTGCTCTATCTCATCACCAAGGAATTCGCCTCGGAGGATCTCGACCTGCATCCGGATGCAGTGAGCAACCACGACATGGGGCTCGTTTACGAGTATCTCATCCGAAAATTCAAGGAAGGCGCAGCGGCGGGCGAGCAATACACACCGCGTGACGTCGTCCAGTTGCTCGTCCAGCTCGTGTTTGCGGACGTGGAGCACGATCTCAAGGCGGCTCTCGGGTCCCTAGTTGGCATTTACGATCCCGCCTGCGGCACCGGCGGCATGATCACCGAGGCGAAAGAATACCTCGTGAACGCGTGGGGGCTCGATCCGTCCAACGTGTTCATCTACGGGCAGGAACTTCGGAACAAGACCTACGCCATCTGCAAAGCGGATGCCCTGATGAAGGGCGACGATGGCAGCCGGATCAAGCAGGGCAATACCCTCTCGGATGACCAGCTCATCGGCCAACTCTTCAATTACATGATGGCCAATCCGGAATTTGGCACGGACTGGAAGAAGATTCAGGATTTCATCAAAAAAGAAGCCGAGCGCGGATTTGACGGGCGCTTCGGTGCGGGCCTGCCAGATGTCGGGGATGCCTCGTTGCTCTTTCTCCTGCACATGATCAGCAAAATGACGCCGGTTGAAAAGGGAGGCAGCGTCATCGGCATCGTCTTCAACGGCTCTCCTCTCTTCAATGGAGACGCTGGCTCCGGCTGGTCGGATATCCGGAAATGGATCATCACGAATGACTGGCTCGATGCCATCGTGGCCCTGCCGGAGGACATGTTCTACAACACGAACATCGCCACTTACCTCTGGATTGTCCGCAACAACAAGCCAGCAAAGCGCAAGGGCACGATCACACTGGTCAATGGCAACCAGGATCGCTTCCGCACTCTCATGCGGCGGAATCTGGGAAAAAAACGCGTCGAGCTGACCCCGGCCACCATCACCGAGCTAGTAGCCACGTATCGCGAGGGCAAGCCGGTGCCAAAACTCGCCCAAGTCTTCGATTTGGAGGATTTCGGCTACACCCGCATCGTTGTCGAACGCCCACTCCGGTTGCGGTTTGAGATCACGGAGGAACGCCTTGCCTCGTTTCAGGCGTCGGGATTCTTCACCGGCTTGGTGGCGACGAAAAAGGTGGGCGACAAGGCGAAGGAAGACATCAAGAAAGGCGAGGAAAAGCAACGCGCACTCCTCTCGGCACTGGAGAAGGCGAAAGCCCTTTGCCCGTGCCTTGATGACAGAAAATTTCAGCAGGCCATCAATGCAGCCCTGCCGTTCAAAGCCACCAGCCAACTCATTACTGCCCTACGCGCCGCTTTCGGCACCACGGACGAGACGGCGGAAAAAGTCCTGCTCAAACCGCTGGAGCCAGACTTCGATCATGCCAGCGCCGAGGCTGACCCCGGGACTTGGTATGAAACCGACAGCGACCTCCGGGACGAGGAACGCATCCCGCTCAAGACGGACATCGCCGCATACTTCGCCAAGGAAGTCCTACCCTACGCGCCGGATGCCTGGATGGATCGCAGTAAGGACAAGGTGGGATACGAGATCAGCTTCACAAAGTATTTCTACGAATACAAACCGCCCCGTGATCTCAAGGCCATCCTTGCCGACCTGGAAGCCCTCGATAAAGAGGCGGACAGGCTCCAATCCGAACTTCGGGCCTGATGAAAGTCGAATTGCCAAGGTATCCGGCTTATCGTGCGGCTGAATCCGATTGGCTCGGCGAAATACCGACAGGGTGGCAGGCTGTTCAGCTTGCTCGACTGAATACGAAACTGACGAACGGTTTTGTCGGCCCCACACGCGATATTCTTCGGGAGGAGGGAGTTCGCTATCTCCAGTCACTCCATATTAAAGGTGGTCGAATTGTTTTCGACACGCCTTACTTCGTGTCCGACAAATGGAGCGCGGATCACAGCAAATCCGTTCTCAAAACGGGCGACGCTCTGATCGTGCAGACTGGTGATATTGGGCAAGTGGCGACAGTGACGGATGAGTTTGCAGGCTGTAATTGTCATGCTCTCATC
>JBMOHI010000417.1:0-2750 GCA_049317925.1 Terrimicrobiaceae bacterium | reverse complement strand
TAGAGCCAGATTCCGGTCAGGAAAAAAACCGCGGCCAGAATCCAGTCACGCCAGGCCAGCCGTGCGCGCAAAGTTGTGTTTGAGAAAAGAGAAGAAAAATTCATGCAGAAGCGGCTGGAGAATCATCCACCCAGAAGTTTCAGCGGAGAGACAATCTCATCGTATTGGCCAATGAGAAGATAATAACCGGACAACAACGCACCAGCCACCGCCGCCAAAAGGAAAAAAACGAACAGCCTGTCGTTTCGATCCGCTGCCGCCGCATCTTCCGCCTGATAGCGCGCATAGAACAACCAGTACACGGCGGGAATGGCGGGCGCGATGTAGCGCGTCTCCTTAGGATAGCCACCCAGTCCAATGAAAGTGAAGGCCGCCAGAACCAGCAAAATCCAAAGAACCGACATCCGCCCCACGCCGCTTCGCCAGGACCATCCCTGCCAGGGTGAGGTCGCGAGCAATACCACGGCAAACGGACAGCAAAGGAGGAGTTGCCAGACGTAGAAAAGCGGCGATTGACCGACGGAGGCCGCCACGAAAGGGTTGGAGCGCAGAAAGGCCTCATCGGGCTTCATCCACCACGGCAGCCAGCTCCCGGTTTGGTGATGAAACCACGCCATCCAGGCCAGCAGAACCACCATGGCGGGAACCAGCGTCCAAACCGCGGCCCGCCAGCTCCTCCGGCCGGAAAAAACCAGCACCACCGCCATCGCGGGCAAAACGATTGCGGCAGTGATTTTCAACGAACAGGCCAGCGCGGCGAAAAGCCCGGCCGCGATGGCGGGAAGGATCGGCGAGGACCGGCGGGTGGCGAGCCAGGTAAAGACCAGGGCCAGCGCGGATGCGCCCGCGAGCAAATTGTCCATCCAGATTTTTCGCGCGATGAAGTTCATCACCGGATCAGCCGCCAACGCCAGAAGGGGCAGGAAAAACACGCAGCGCAGCCGGAATGTGACCGTCTCCGCGGAGGCCAGGAGAAGCTCCCAACCCACCAAGGCCACAGCCAGAATGGCAAGCGCATGCCCGGCCCAGGAGAGCACCACGGCAAATCGCGGAGATTGCCCGAGGACAAAAGGCGCCAGCAGGGCGGGGAAGCCCGGAGGATGATTAAAGGCCGGATGGTCGTAAAAGGAGCGCGGAAGTTTCTCCAGCAACGCATTTCCCTGCAGCGAATACTCCCCGGTCTGCAACCATTGCTTGGTCAGTTCCCAGTAAATCAATTCATCCCAATTGGAAATCGGGTACTTCAGCGTGGGCAATTTGATGACCAGGCAGAAGGCCAGGGCGATCAGTGTCGCCTGAAGTGCGAACCGATGACCAGACGCGAGAGGCATCCCGGATTAGACGCCCCGCAGACCGGCCAGCAGCAGCTCGGCATTCGATCTGGTGTGCTGAAGATTGGAGGCAAGCAACTCCATGGCCTCGGCGGCCGGAAGTTCGGAGAGCTGCCGGCGGAGCAGGACGATGCGATCGTATTCGTCGGGGTGGTAGAGCAGTTCTTCCCTGCGGGTGCCTGATTTCACAATGTGAATGGCGGGGAAAATGCGCTGATCGGCGATCGAGCGGTCGAGATGGACCTCCATGTTGCCGGTGCCTTTGAACTCCTCGAAGATCAAATCATCCATGCGGCTCTTGGTCTCGACCAAGGCAGTGGCCAGAATGGTGAGGCTGCCGCCCTCTTCGACATTGCGGGCCGAACCGAAGAACCGCCGCGGCCGCGCCAGGGCCTTCGTGTCCACCCCGCCACTCATGGTGCGGCCCTTGGTAGGCTGGAGGTTGTTGTAGCCGCGGGCCATGCGGGTGATGGAATCGAGCAGGATCACGACGTCCTTGCCCAACTCCACCATGCGCTTAGCCCGTTCCGAGACGGCTTCGCAAACCTGCACATGCCGGGTTACCGGCTCGTCGAAGGTGGAACTGTAAATCTCACAATCCAGATCGCGCCGCAAATCGGTTACTTCCTCGGGTCGCTCATCGACCAGCAAAAGAATGAGCACAACATCCGGATGATTGAGGCGGATGCCGTGGGCGATGGATTTCAGCATCATGGTTTTCCCGGCCCGGGGCGGGGCCACAATCAAGCCGCGCTGTCCCATGCCAAGAGGTGCCACAAGATCGACCGCGCGGGCGCTGATAGAGTCCTCGCGGGCGGTTTCCAGCAGAATGCGTCGGTTGGGGAAAAGCGGGGTCAGCTTGTCGAAGTCCGCCGGAGGCTTCCATTGGCTGACCGGGATGCCGTCAATCTCAAGAATCGACTCAGCCACCAAGCCGCGCTCGCGGTCACGCGGCAGGCGCAGGGCGCAGCGCAGCATCAAACCTGGACGAAGTTCCAGTGGGCGGAGTTGCGCGGCCGGCAGGAGCACGTCCTCAGGTCCGGGTTTCAGATTGAAAAGGGGCCATCGCAGCACGCCGCTGTCGCCGGTCATTTCAAGCAGGCCGGTCGCATCCAATTTGCCCCCTTGACTGAGGTGAAACTTCGCTTGATCCAAGACGAGATGGTGGCGGGAGGAATCAGGACGCAGGCGAATGCCCAGCCCGGCGGCGCGGGCCGCCAACTTGTCCAAGCTGAGAGCCTGGAGGTCGTTCAATGTGAGGAGTCCTTCCCCAACGGGAGGTGGAGAGGAAATTTCAGCCGTATCGGTCATGCAAATTGCGGGAAAAGAGTTCGGTTTGGGCGGTCAGAGTTTCGAGCGGGCCATCGTTCCAGATGACATGATGGGAACGGGCCATCTTGACGTCGAGAGGCATCTGGG
>JBMOHI010000416.1:0-2772 GCA_049317925.1 Terrimicrobiaceae bacterium | reverse complement strand
ATCTCGACCTATCGCGCCGCCGTGCATCGCGAGATCGAGGAGGAGTTGAAATTCGAGGGCGGCTACGAGGACCGGGTCGCCGCGTTGATCAATGATGATTCCAACGAAGTCGGACGCGTCCATCTCGGCGTCGTCCACATCGTCACGCTCAAACACGAAAACGTCAGCGCGGGAGAAAAAGCCATCGCCGAACTCGGCTTTCTCACCGTGGACGAATTGCGCGCCCGCCGCGAGAATCTCGAAAGCTGGTCGCAAATCGTGCTGGACGGGTGGGAAAGCCTATAGGGTAAGGGCCATTGATTGTCCGCTTGAGATGGCTGGTCGGATTTCCGGTAGCCCTCAACCCGATTCGTGCTATAGGAGTTCCAACTCGTATGAGACAACTCCGCGCCCTCGCTTTCCTGGCCTGTTTCACCATTGCCCACGCCGGGGAGATTCCCCTCAAGGTGGAGGGCGCGTGGATCTTTTCGCCTCCGCCGGGTTCGAAGGAGACCGCGGCTTTCATGACCCTGATCAACACGGGTTCCACGCCCCTTCGCGTCATGGGAGCAGAGACTCCCGCTGCAGGCCGGGTGACCCCGATGGTCACCACGAAAAGCGAGGGCCGCATGGGCATGAAAGATACGCCGTTTTTTGAAGTTCCCGCCGGAGGAAAACTCGTGCTTCAACCCGGCGGCGACCACCTCATGATTTACGAACTAAAGGCTCCGCTGACCGCCGGCGAAAAAGTCTCCTTCAATCTGCTGGTCGAGCCGGGCGGAAAACTCGAAATCGAAATCCCGGCCGCGCGCACCGCGCCGAAGTGACCGCCATCCCACCGCGCTGGAAAAAGTTTCTTTTCCCCGCGTTCCTCATCCTGCTCGTGATCGGCGGCATCATAGCCGTTCAACTCACGATGCGCGATCCGCAGACCCATGTGCACGGTCCGCTCGACCGGCTGCTCTGGCGCAAGGTGCCGGCCTACAATTTTCAACTCACCGATCACAACGGTAACGCGGTCGAACTCGCCCAATTCCGCGGCAAGGTTGTGCTGTTTTCCTTCGGCTTCACCAACTGCCCGAATATCTGCCCGGCCACGCTCTCGCACTTCGCTGCCATCCGCGAAGCCCTGCCCGAAGCCGCGCGCGACAAAGTGCAGTTTGTCTTCATCAGCGTGGACCCGGACCGCGACAGCCGGGAACGCCTGGCCCAATACGTACCCTATTTCGATCCGTCCTTTCTCGGTCTCACGGGTTCGCCCAAGGAATTGGCCAAAACCGCCTACGCCTACAAAGCCTCCTTCACCCAGGAAAAACCCAAGGACAACGATCCCAAAAACTACTTCGTCGATCACACTGCCGACGTCTATCTCATCGGACCGGACGGGATGTGGGAACTCTCCTACCCCTTTGAGGAACTGCCCAAGACGGACATGATTGCGCGGGACATCCTCCGGCTGAACGAAAAGAAAAACCTCTGAATATCAGGAACTTCTGGCATCAAAAAGCCGGCCAATCATCTGCGTGATGCCAATCCGGACGACCGGAGTCGAATAGACAAAGCGCGTCTCCACGTGACGCGTTCCGGGGATCTTGCCGCGTCCATTTTTTTTCGTAATTACAATGCATTTGCATCTTTACATGCAATAAACATGCATCTATTGGAAAGCGCATGACTTTACGCATTGCACTTTTCGCCGCCCTATTTCTCTTCGCATTCGCCTGGAACGCACCCGCCCACGGTCCGGGCGCACACCGGCACAAGCCGGAGGAGGAACATGATCACTATCATCCAACGGAGGAATCCGGCAGCGGCAAGTCCTTCAAAACCTCCCACGACCACGAGCAGGGCCGCCAGTGGGGAGCCAGTCTGGCCACCGGCTGGGAGAGCCGTCACATTCATTACGGGGTGAACGAGACCGGGACTTCAGGGGCCTACACCACAGAAGTCTCATTGTGGTATCAGAACCTGATGATCGGCGCGTGGTCGGGGTTCGGCACGGGCAATTCTTTCGAGGAATGGGATTTTACCGTTTCGTACAACCTCGACCTCGGTCCGGTCTTTTTTATTCCCGGTTACAACTTCCGCTACTCCCCCGGAATCGTGGAGCAAGGCCACAGCCACGAGGAAGAGGGTCATGATGATCACGATGAACACGACCATGAAGAGCACGAGGAGGAGGGGCACACCCACAACACGTACAGTAACGAGCTGTTCTTTGTCCTCGGCACGGATCGCATTCCCTATGTGACGCCGAACATGTTTTTCATCTGGGATCTCAACAACACGCCCGGCGCGTTCATGGAACTCCGCCTCGATGGCGACGTGCCCGTGTGGAAGGACGTTCTCAGCCTGCAACCCTACGCGCTGCTCGGGCTGAATTTCGGCTACAACACCCAGGATTACTTTGGCTGGAACAACGTGCAGTTCGGGGTCGAAGCCACTTGGAAAATCAACAAAACCGTGAGCGTCTTCGGCGGGGTGAACTACAGCATCGCCCTCACCGCGTTGGAGGATATCGACCAGGGCAACGAGGTCTGGGCCAACGCGGGCGTGTCGCTGACGTATTGAATCCGCTCAGTGCGTGCCATGCAGGACCAAGCCCGATGACCGCGAGACCGGGGCTTGCTTAAGAGGACGTTCGGGGCAGCTTCTTGCGCAGGGCAGCGAGGCGGGACTGCAGGGCTGCAAGTTCTTGGTCAATCGCCTCGACGTCGGCCAGGGCGCCGTCCGGGGCGGGCTGTTTTTGCTCCGCCAACTCGACGTGCATTTCCGACATGCTGTTCATGATCA
>JBMOHI010000415.1:0-2774 GCA_049317925.1 Terrimicrobiaceae bacterium | reverse complement strand
CAAGTGGAGAAACTCTTGGAGGATTTCCCATGGTAAAGGGCCTCGATATCTTCCGTGAGCACTTCCGCCAGTTTGAAGGTTTCTTCACCCTCATCGGTGGTGCGGCATGCGTGGAATGGTTTGACGCGGAGCAAATGGAGTTTCGCGCCACGGACGATTTGGACCTCGTTCTGATGATTGAGGTCTTAAACCAAGACTTCATTACGGCCATCCGCACGTTCGTAAAGGAGGGAGAATACGAAATCCGTGAACGAAGCGGAGGCGCCCCCATTCTTTATCGCTTCGCCAAGCCTGCGAGGGAGGACTTTCCGGTCAAGCTGGAGTTTTGCAGCCGGAGCCCTGAAGGCTTCGAACTCGCCGACGGGCAGGAGGCCATTCCCGTTATCGTTGAGCCCGGCCATCACAGCCTTTCTGCCATCCTGCTCGACAACGCCTACTACGAGTTGATCCAGGCTCACCACGATGAGCGGGACGGTTTATGGGTTGCCAACATCAATTCTCTGATTCCCCTGAAGGCGTATGCTTGGCTGCGTCTCACCACGGCGCGAGATGAGGGGAACGCCGTGGATGCCAAGAATATCAACAAGCACCGTGGTGATGTCTTCCGGCTTGCGGCAACTTTACCACTGACCCCGGGCCCGGTGTTGCACCCGTCCATCGCTGCTGATCTTGCCAGCTTCCTGGCGGCATTCCCGGAGGGCTCGCCAGAATGGCCGGATATCCTCAAGTCGATCAAAGCAACGGTAGGCACCACTCTTCCCCCTTCAACTCTGCGTAACGCCATCCGAACATATTTTGGAGTTATGAGGGATGACGGGAAATTATGAGGGATGAATTATGAATTATGAGGTGGCAGAGACGGAGGCTTTCCGTGTGGAGGAAGGCGGAGTGGACCTCCGAGAGCGGACGACTGCCTTTGCACTTCGGGTCGTGAAGATGTTCGTGGCATTGCTCAAGACCGACGAAGCGCGGGTTCTTGGCAAACACGTCCTCCGCTCGGGAACCTGCGGCGGCGCGAACGACCGAGAAGCCTGGCGTGAGCGATTGGCTGGGTTGAACTCTTCCGATTCAAGACGAGCGGATCAGATGCGTGGGTATTTGGAGACCGGCCCAGGCTTTGCGCCCGCTTCGAGTTCCGGAATCCACGCGATCCAGTCGTTCTGGAGGATGACCGGCACGGCGTGGTCTTGGCAGACCCGGATGGTGTGTCCGGTGCCGCCGGCCATCGGATCGTCGGGATCGGCGTAGAAAATCGCGGCAACAGGCGCCGCGAATGTCGGACTGTGCCCGATGACCTTGAGGGTATCGCGCAGAAGGTATTTCGCCTTGGCTTGGAGGCGCGGAGAGCGGGAGTCAACCAGGCCCCGGTTGCGGGGGGTGGCTGACACCGTGGCCTCTGCCACGATGGATCGCTCGCCTGTGGTCAGAGAGTCTGCGGAGAGGTAACGCGCTCCGGCCGCCGAGGCTTGGCGGTGTCCTTCATAGGGGAGGAAGAGTTCCAGGCGGGCGGGGTCGAGTTCACCGACGCCCTTCGCAAACGCTTCGTCCGAGCCGGTGGCATTGCCGGATCGGAAACGCATCGCGGGAAAGCGCACCGCAAGCAGGTATGCCAGCCTGCGGGCGGACACAGCCATTCCTTCAGGGATCTCCCGGCGGCCTTCGAGCAGAACAACCGGATGAGAATGCGCGCTAATGAGATGGGTGAATTGGGCAAGGGTCATTATCAGACGATCATAGCGCCACCAGGAGACAACGGCTGTCCCTCCCGGAAACCTTTCAGGATTTACTGCGTGAAAGTGGGCGGGGGCATCGTGCAGGCCCGGGGCGCACCTAAGACAGGATGAAGGCTGTTTGGTCGTCGGAATCGAAGCCTTCGATTTCCAAATGGTTGTTCCGGAGAAGACTTTCAATGGCTGAGGTGGATGAGTTTCCACACCGAATCCAGATGACTTTGGGCGGCGGGCCATCAAGGAGGCTCAATTCGTAGAAATCGCGGTCCTTGGATACGAGAATGAATCCGTTGGTTTTCGCGTATTCCCAGACAAGCTGATCATCCGTGGCTCCAAGGCCGCAATTGTGGACATGCGCAGATCCGGGGAAAAGGTGGTCGAGGCTTTCTGCGAGTTTGGGCGAGAGATTCTCGTCAAACAGAAGTCTCACGCGGCCACGGCAAAGGATGTCCGGCGTCCGGCGTCAGCCGCAAAAGCCAGACAGGCGCGGATGTCATCCTCCACGAGAAAGGGAAAGTCCTCCAAAATTTGCCCGTGTGACATTCCTGAAGCCAGGTATTCGAGCACATCATAGACCGTGATGCGAAGCCCGCGGATGCACGGCTTCCCGCCGCGCTTCCCCGGCTCAATCGTGATGCGCTCTCTGTAGTCCACTGCAAAAATCATAGGTTAGGGGCGGAAGAAATCAAGGCGGCACTTGGAAGCATGGAATCAATCCACGCCTTCGGCTTCGCAGGCCTCGATCACAGCGGCGGCCAGCGCTTCGACCGGAAATCTTGTTCATTGATTCGCAAGGCTCACCCTACGGGCTGACTTGCGGCAGTCTGTCTCGCAAAGCCTCGGCTCTGTCAAAGCTCTTCAATCGCCGGATCCGGGCTTACAGCGGCGGGATGCCGGCGAGGGCCTCATGCAGGCGGCTGGTGGTGCCGTGCTGGGCGCACCAGTTTTCGATGTAGGCCATGTCGAGGGATTCGGTTCCCTGCACAGCAAGAATGTCGCGGGCGTCATCGAGGTCTTTGTTGCGGCCCCATCGGAGTTTTTGCA
>JBMOHI010000414.1:0-2774 GCA_049317925.1 Terrimicrobiaceae bacterium | reverse complement strand
GATGCAGTCCGCCCACCATGTGAATTTCCGTGATGCCGAGTTTGAGCGCGCCGCGAACCGTCTCGACGATCTCGGGGATGGCCAGCTCGAACGCATGCGGCTCGCGCTTCTTGGCCCCGAAGGCGCAGAACTGGCAGGAAAGCAGGCAGACGTTTGAATAATTGATGTAGCGGTTGTGAATGAACGTCGCCACGTTGCCGTTTAATCGCTCGCGGATGATATTGGCGATGCTGCCAATACCGTTGATGTCGCGGCTGGCGTACAGGACGAGTCCATCCTCGTCGGAAATCCGCTCGCCTGCCTGCACCTTGTCGCAGATGGGGCGGAGTTCGGGAGCCAGGAGGCGAGGATTTACAGTCATACGTGAGCAAGCAATCTATCACAAGATACGCGCCGGACAGGCAAGAAGGATTCGGGTTTTGACGGCAAGTCCGTGGCCGCCTTCGTCAGAAGGTGGACCGGCATCTGCCACGCTCTCACGAACGCGGCTACAGCGGCGACGGGATCGCATTTGCGTGAAGGCCGGATTCCCTCCATATTGACCCCTTATGCCTTTCGAGCTTGCCTCAACCTACAAACCCCAGGGCGACCAGGAACAGGCCATCGACAAGCTGACCCGCTCGCTCCAGGCAGGCAACCGGCATCAGACCCTGCTCGGAGTGACGGGCTCGGGCAAAACCTTTACCGTGGCCAATGTGATCCGCGAACTGGGCCGGCCCACCCTGGTCATGTCGCACAACAAAACGCTGGCAGCGCAGCTTTATAGCGAGTTCAAGCAGTTCTTTCCCCACAATGCGGTGGAGTATTTTGTCAGCTATTTCGACTACTACCAGCCGGAGGCCTACATCCCACGCACAGACACCTATATCGAGAAGGACTCGTCCATCAACGAGGAGATTGAACGTCTGCGTCTTTCCACCGTTTCGTCGCTGCTATCCCGGCGCGATACTATCGTGGTGGCCAGCGTTTCCTGCATCTACGGCCTGGCTTCGCCGGAGGATTATCTGCAGATGCTGGTCACGATCAAACCGGGGCAGACCATGACCCGCGAGGCCTTCCTGGCCAAGCTGGTGGACATGCTTTACGAGCGCAACGACGTGGGCTTTGAGCGGGGAAAATTCCGCGTGCGGGGCGATGTGGTCGAGGTGCATCAGGCCCAAGTGGACGAGGAGGCGATCCGGGTGGAGTTCTTCGGCGATGAGATCGAGCGCATCAGTCGTTTCGACCCGCTGACCGGTGCGGTCCATGACACGCTCACCACCCTGACCATTTTTCCGGCCAAACAGTTCGTGACGCCCTACGACAAACTCCAGCGGGCCACTCGGGCCATCCGCACGGAACTGGATCACCGGGTTATGGAATTCGAGCGCGACAACAAACTGTTGGAGGCCCAGCGGATCAAGCAGCGCACGGAGTTCGATCTCGAGATGATGCAGGAAATGGGATTCTGCAATGGGATCGAAAATTATTCGCGACACCTGACCGGACGCCCACCGGGTTCGCGGCCTTACACGCTAATGGACTTCATGCCGGAGGATTTTCTTCTCGTGATCGACGAGTCGCATGCGACCGTGCCGCAGGTCGGCGGCATGTATGCGGGAGATCGCTCGCGAAAATCGGTCTTGGTGAATTACGGGTTCCGCCTGCCCAGCGCACTCGACAACCGGCCTTTGAACTTCAGCGAGTTCATGGACATGACCAAGCAAACGATTTACGTGAGCGCCACGCCGGGCGAGTTTGAACTGCGCAACAGCGTGGTGGGGAATTCAGCTTATCTCGCGAATCCGGATAAACTCTTCCGCCAGGAAACCGCCGCGGTGGCGGTGGCGGGGTTTCTGGCCAAAAACAAAAAGCAGGATGGCTTCGATGTCCACCAGCCTGGGGCGCATCTCGTGGTGGAACAAATCATTCGCCCCACGGGCCTGCTCGATCCCCGTATCACCATCCGTCCGCTCAAGGGTCAGATCGATGCGACCATCGAGCTCTGCCGTCAGCGGATTGAACGCGGCGAACGCGTCCTCGTCACCACCCTGACCAAGCGCACCGCCGAGGATCTGGCCGACTACTTGCGCGACACCGGCATGAAGGTCCGCTATCTCCACAGCGACATCGACACAATCGAACGGGTGGAGATCCTGCGCGGACTCCGCGCTGGAGAATGCGATGTGTTGGTCGGAATCAATCTTCTGCGCGAAGGCCTCGATCTGCCCGAGGTGTCACTGGTCTGCATTCTCGACGCGGACAAGGAAGGCTATCTCCGCTCGCAAACTTCCCTCATCCAGACCGCGGGCCGCGCCGCCCGGCATGTCGAGGGCGAGGTGGTGCTTTTCGCCGACCAGATCACCGGCAGCATGCAGGCTCTTATTGACGTGACGGAATACCGCCGCAGCCGCCAGATCGCCTACAACGAGGAACACGGCATCACGCCGCAGAGCGTCGTCCGGGCCGTGCAGGAAAGCCTGCACGTGATTCTCAAAAGTTCCGAAACCAAACAGGGCACCCTCATGGAAAGCCCGACCGGATTTGATCTCCATGAGTTAATCGGCGAACTGGAACGCGACATGGCCGGTGCTGCCGCCAGTCTGGAGTATGAACGCGCCGCCCTCCTGCGCGATCAGATCACGGAACTCAAAAACGGCGCCGGCATTTCCAAAATCGACCCCGCGCGCAAGACCTACCCCAAGCCGGGCAGGAAGAAGCAAAAGGCTTAGCTCCTCTTCAAGACGACACGGAATTGTCCGTGCCGTGCCATCCCTGGAAGAGTTTACTGTTTA
>JBMOHI010000413.1:0-2776 GCA_049317925.1 Terrimicrobiaceae bacterium | reverse complement strand
CCATGCGTTTCATGAAGAGGTCGGGAATCCAGTTCGCGGTGTTGAGATCGTGGGTTCGGCGGCGGTCATCACCGGTGCCGCGACGGAGCTGGAGGAAATCCTCGATGTCGTTGTGCCAGGTTTCCAGATAGGCGCAACCGCTGCCGCGGCGCTTGCCGCCCTGATTGACCGCGATGAGTTGGTCGTTGTGCAGTTTAAGGAAAGGGATCACGCCCTGGCTTTCGCCGTTGGTGCCCTTGATGTAACCGCCGGTGCCGCGCACGGCCGTCCACGAGCCGCCGAGTCCGCCGGCCCATTTGGAAAGGTAGGCATTGTCGGCGATGCCGCGCTGCATGATGGACTCGATGGAGTCGTCCACCTTGTAGAGGTAGCAACTGGAGAGTTGGCTGTGCAGCGTGCCGGAGTTGAACAGGGTCGGCGTGCTCGAGCAGAAACGGCGGGATTTGTAGAGATTGTAGAGCCGGATGATCCAGTCCTCGCGATCCTTGGGTTCCTCAAGGAACAGGCCCATGGAGACACGCATCCAGAAAAACTGCGGCGTTTCGATGCGGCGGGCGGGTTTTTTGGTTTTGTCCACCACGAGGTAGCGGTCGTAGAGGGTCTGAATACCGAGGTAATCGAAATCGAGATCGGCCGAGGGGTCGAAGGCGTGGGCGAGCTTGTCCAGGTTGTATTCGAGCAACTTGGGGCTGAGACGTTCGATGGCGACGCCGTGGCGGAGGTAGCTCTTGAAGGCCTTGCGGTGGGCTTCCTTCAGCCCTTCGATGCCGTCGCGCATGATGCGCCAGTCGAGCACTTCCTCATAGATGTAGGACAGCAGGATGCGCCCGGCGAACTTGGCGAAGTCGGCGTCCTTCTCGATCAGCGACTTGGCGTTGAGAATGATGGTGTTTTTCAGTCCGTCCTCGGGGATTTCCGCGCCGATGGAGCGGCGGAGTTCGCGCTCGATCTGGTTGGCGTCGAGGCAGAGGTCGAGGCCAATCATGGCGAACTGGATGCGGCGTTTGAGTTCGCTGCCGTCCCAGAAGACGCTTTGTCCGTCCTTGGACCGGACGACGACGAGGGAATCCTGTTGTTCGCCGGCGTCGGCGGTTTGGGAGGTTTCCTCGCGCAGGCGGGCCCGGTGGGCGCGGTAGAGGATGTAGCTCTCGGCCACCTTGTAATACCCCTGGCGCATGAGTTCCTCCTGCACCATGTCCTGCACGTCCTCGATATGGACAAACGCGCGGTCGTTGTGGCGGATGCGCTCCGTCACGGCGCGGGCGATATCCGTCACGGCTTCGGCGTCTTCCTTGACCGAGAGAAACGCGTGGCGGCAGGCGGTTTCGATTTTCCCTTCGATCCAGGGAACAACGGCGCCATTGCGACGGATGAGACGCACGGCGAGCGGCGTCTCTTCGAGACTGGGGTGGCCGTGGGCGGAATCGGTCGTGCGGACGGATCGTTTGAAGATGAGGCTCTTGGCCACGTCGTGGGCGTCGTTTTCGATCAAGGCTTTTTCGATCAGGAGGGAGAGATCGTTCTCGGAGAGTTTGAGGGCATGACCTTCGCGGACTTGCTCCATCAGGCGGGTGGCGACGGAGTGGGCCACGTTGGCGACGAAGCCACGGTTTTCCTCGTTAAAGATATCCTTCTCCTCGCGGGAGAGGAGGAGGTCGGTGAGCGCGGCGCCGATTTCGTCGGCCACATCGGCCAGACTGAATTCGCGGTCTTCTCCGCCGGAGCGTGAGACGATGATTTCGGGATGGGCAATCTCGAGCAGACTGCCGAGGGCATCGCGCCAGGCGTAGCCCGGTTTTTGCTCACGGGGCGTGGTGACGAGTTTCTTGAGGGCGAGGTCTTCTTCGAGGGAGATGCGGCGGATCATGGCAGGCGGGCGGCGTGGTGGTTAAGGCTTTGGGGGGTTAGAGATCGTCGTCAGAAACCACGGCAAAATCCCCACCGCGGCGGTATTCGGTCACACGCCCTTCGAAGAAGTTGGTTTCTTTTTTCATGTCCATCATTTCGGACAGCCAGGGCAGGGGATTTTGGATGGTGCCGTTGAGCGGCTCCAGGCCCACACCTTGCAAGCGGCGGTCGCCGATGTAGTCGATGTAGGTGAGGAACTCCTCGAGGGTCAGGCCGACGGCGGCGACCGGCAGGCAGTCGCGGATGAATTCCTTTTCCAGCTTCACCGCCTCGCGCATGGTCTCGCGCAGGTCCTCGCGGAAATCCTCGGTCCAGATCTCGGGGTTTTCGTCCACCAGATCCATCAGGAGATTGCGGAAGACCTCGATGTGATTCGACTCGTCGCGCAGGGTGTAGCTGAACATCTGGCCGATGCCGGGGAATTTGTTCTGCCGGTAGAGCGCGAGCACCATGCCAAAGAGGCCGTAGAATTGCGTACCCTCCATGCACTGGCCAAACAGGAAGATGTTCTTCGCCAGGGCGCGCTTGTTTTCGGACTGGGTCAAATCCAGATCCCGGCGCAGGGCGCGGCTGTTGCTGACGACGAAATCGGTTTTGTTTTTGATGGAGGGGACATCCTCAAACATCGCCTCGCACTCGTGCGGGTTGATGCCGAGCGAGCTGATCATGTAGACGAGCGAATCGGCGTGGATGTTTTCCTCATGGGCGTGGCGACCGAGCACGAGTTTGAGTTCCGGCGCGGTGACGAGTTCGCGCACAACGTGCTGGATGTTGTCCCCGACGATGCCCTCGGCTGCGGAGAAATATCCGATGGCCATTTTGATGATCCAACGCTCGATCTCCGTGATGTCGGGATCGCGCCACTGCT
>JBMOHI010000412.1:0-2778 GCA_049317925.1 Terrimicrobiaceae bacterium | reverse complement strand
ATGGCATCGGAGATGCCGCTGAAAACCGCAGCGAGTTCGGCTTGGAGCTTTTCGATTTGCTCCGAGATATTGATGGAGCGCTTAAGTTGGGCGAGAGTTGGTATAGCCATAGAGGGGCGAATATCGCCGAACTAATCGGGCAGTCAATCATGTTTCTCGCCGGGCTGGTTAAGTCAGCCGGAGCGGAGGTAAGTCTTATCTGCGGGAAGAAACCAAGGTTCAGCCGGCTTTCCTGGCAGGAACAATGATAACCGGGCAGGCGGCCCGCTGGAGCACTCCCGTAACCACGCTGCCACTGAAAAGGTGATAGAGGGCACCGTGTCCGTGCGAACCAAGAACAATGTAGTCAGCCTGACGTTTGGCCGCCTGATCAATAATGTCGTCCACGGCCAGACCGACGAGGGCGCATTCCTCAACCTCCATTCCAGCAGCCCGCAGGGGTTCAGCGAGATTCTTCAAGTGTTTCTCGTGGACAGCCAGAATCTCGGGGTTCTCGGTAACCGGGGCGACTGCGGCAATGACATCCATCGTCGCGCCGACCGGCACATAGTTGGCCACAGGTTCGACCACATGCAGCAGGATAAGGCGGGCACCAAGTGGACGGGCCAGGGCGGCGGCTTGGTCAATCAGGAGGTTCGATGAGTCACTGAAATCGAGGGGAACAAGAATCGTTTTCATAGGATCACTAAACCACAGGGGGCGGGGCGGGCACAGTCAAGAATACGGAAATCTTCCAGGCCCGACGCGGCTTGCGCGGCAGCATGGTGCCGGATGATACTGGCGGAATGGAAGATTTGTTCAAAGCGGAGGAACCGGTTCCTCCCTCATCCCCGGATGCCCCGTTGGCCACCCGGATGCGTCCGCGTTCGCTGGCTGAATACATCGGACAGAGCCACATCCTCGGCCCGGGCAAGCTCCTGCGCCGGGCAATTGAAGCGGACCGGATTTCGTCGGTCCTGCTCTACGGTCCGCCGGGCGTGGGCAAGACCAGCCTCGCGCAGATCATCGCCCGCTCGACCAAGTCCCGCTTCGAGCGGCTAAGCGGTGTCGAAAGTAATGTGGCCGATATCCGCCGCGTGGTCGCACAGGCCGGCAACCGGCTACAGAACAGCGGGGAGAAGACGATTCTTTTCATTGATGAAATCCACCGTTTCAACAAGGCCCAGCAGGACGTGTTACTACCGGATGTGGAGAGCGGGCTGCTGCGGTTGATCGGAGCCACCACTCACAATCCGTTTTTTTACGTCAACAGCCCACTTGTTTCGCGCTCGCAGATTTTTCAATTGGAACCTCTGGGCGTGGATGACCTGCTGGATCTCATGACGCGGGCCGTGAGCGATACCGAACGCGGGCTCGGCAACTTGCGGGTCACTCTTGATCCGGAGGCGGCGCAACTTCTCGCCACGGTTAGCGACGGGGATGCGCGCAAATGTCTCAATGCGCTGGAGATCGCAGCCCGAACGACCGCGCCCGGAACGGACGGCACGATCCGCATTACCCTCGGCGTCGCGGAGGAGAGCATTCAGAGGAAGGCCGTGGTCTATGACGGCGACGGGGATGCGCATTACGATACCATCAGCGCCTTCATTAAGAGCCTGCGCGGATCGGATCCTGATGCGGCGCTCTATTGGCTGGCAAAGATGCTGCACGCCGGGGAGGATTTCCGCTTCATTGCGCGGCGGTTGATCATTTGCGCGAGCGAAGATGTCGGCCTGGCCGATTCACAGGCTCTGGTCGTGGCCACTTCGGCCCAGCATGCGGCGGAGTTTGTCGGATTACCCGAGGCCCAACTTATCCTGGCCCACGCGACCGTTTACATCGCCACTGCGCCAAAGAGCAATCGCTGCACGCTCGCCATTGGCAAGGCCTCGGCCGAAGTGCGGGAAGGACGGACTCTCGCCGTGCCAACCCATCTGCGGGATGGGCATTACAAGGGCGCGAAGAGACTCGGACACGGCGAAGGCTATAAATACAGCCATGACTATGAGGGCGGTTATGTGCCGCAGGCTTATCTCCCGGAAGGCCGCATTTATTACGAACCCACCGAGCACGGCATGGAGAAACGGGTCAAGGAACGGCTCGACCATTGGCGGGCGCTCTTTGAGGCCGAAAAGAATCAATCGAAGTAGGGTCGATTCTACTTTCTCAGCAGGTAGCCGGGATTGAGCTTCTCCAGCGCGGGCAGGACGAAAAGCCCGTCCTTGCGAATCAGTTTGCCGTCGAACCAGACCTCGCCGCCGCCGTAGTCCTTGCGTTGGATACTGACCAGATCCCAATGGATGCGGCTCTTATTTCCGTTGCCGGCTTTCTCGTAAGCCTGGCCGGGGGTGAAATGGAATGAGCCCGCGATCTTCTCGTCGAACAGGATATCACGCATGGGATGGAGGATGTGCGGATTGAAGCCGAGCGAGAACTCGCCGATGTAGCGTGCGCCTTCGTCACTATCGAGGATCTCGTTGAGTTTTTTGGTGTTGTTGGCCGTGGCCTTGACCACGCGGCCTTGCTCGAACTCGAGGCGGACACTGTCAAACGCCGTGCCCTGATAGATGGAAGGAGCGTTGAAGGTTACGTGGCCCTCGACCGAGTGTTTGACGGGACAGGAAAAAACCTCGCCGTCCGGGATATTACATTCGCCGCCGCAGACTTTGGAGCCGATGCCCTTGATGGAGAACCGTAAATCGGTGCCAGGTCCCTTGATGTGAACACGGTCGGTTTTGTTCATCAGGCTTTCGAGCGCCTTCATGCCGGGGATCATGCGGGCGTAATCAAGGGTGCAGA
>JBMOHI010000411.1:0-2779 GCA_049317925.1 Terrimicrobiaceae bacterium | reverse complement strand
CCAGTTCGTCCAATAGGCAAACAAGGGTCGGCCCCCGTTCGGAGTCCACCGGCTGACGCGGACCGGCTTTCTGCTCCCAGTGATCCATGCCGAAGTAGGTGGTGTCCTGGCTGATAAGGTTGATCTCCCGGATCCCCTCCGCCACCAGTCCGCGCACTTCCGCCACGACGGAGGCGATGGTGCGGCTGCGGTGACGTCCGCGCATTTGCGGGATCACACAAAAACTGCACGGATGATTACAACCCTCGGCAATCTTCACATAGGTTGTGTGTCCGGGCGTAAGCCGGAAACGAGGCGTGTCGTAATCGGGGATGTATTGCGAACGCGGGGAGATGATCGAAAACGGGGTGGCGTCCTTGCGGGCCAGGACGTCTTGAAAAATTTCGCCGGCGTTCGCGATCTGGTCGAGTCCGATGAAGGCGTCCACTTCGGGCAGCTCGCGGGCCAGTTCCTCGCGGTAACGCTGAGCCAGACAGCCGCTGACCACGAGTTTTTGTCCAGGATGACGCCGGGCTTCGAGGATGGCGTCGATGGATTCCTGTTTGGCCGAATCAATGAAGCCGCACGTGTTGACCACGATCAAGTCGGCGTCATCGGCATCGGCCGTGACCTCAAATCCCTTGAGCGCGGCTCCTCCGAGCATGATCTCGGCATCGACCAGATTCTTCGCGCACCCGAGGCTGATCATGCCGACCTTGGGAGGGCGGCTTGGCGGGGCGGACGATCCGGCCCCTTCACGGGTGGCAACAGAGCTCATGCGGCGGGAAGTTTACTGAACGCGATCCGTTCGTTGATCGACGGCTCCCCCGACAAAAAGGACGGCTTCGTTGGAATTCTGATTCGATGAGGCCTGAGGCGGCAGCGTTTCCAAGGCCTCTTTGTCCGCGGCAGCCTCGGCGGGATCGAGCCCGGTTTTGACCGGCTCGACTTTTTCCGTCCGGGCCACCTGCGCATTGCCCAGACGGTTGATGTTGCGCAGGGTGACCCAAAGCTGGATGGCACCGAGAGCCAGGACAGCGAGCAGGGCCGCGGCGGCAAAAACCGGCATGAGGCGGCGCCGGGGACGCAAACGGCGGGCGACCTGCGCGGCCACACCCTCCGGGATATCCTGAAGGTATTGATAACCTTCCGTGCCGCATTGACCGGCCTCTGGCAACTGACTGCGAATTTCGGAAAACGGGACCCCGAGGTACTTGGCGTAATCGGCCAGATAAAGGCGGGCGTAGCTGGGATGGGTGAAACGGGAAAAATCGTCGGACTCGATTTCCTTGAGACGCTGGACCCGGATGCGGGTATCGCGGGCGGCCTTTTCCAGCGGGATACTCTGAGCGGCGCGGGCAGCACCGAGCATCGCTCCAAGGGGCCTGTCGGACTGAACTGCGGCGGAAACCTCAAACATGGCGCGGGATCTCCGGGTTTGGCTGGGAAACGACATTCACAAAGCGGCTCAGAAAGAGCATCCCTTGTGCCAGAACAGTTCCGTTTTTTGCAGCAGCCATCGAACGATAATTTCTATTCGTCCCTTTCGAGGGAAAGACAAGCGAAAAACCATGAGGGAGAGGGTTTTTTGCAAGTAACCAGTCGCATGAATCCCTTAAGGCAGCGTGTCGAGATTGACCAGGATCTCGCGGTCCTTGGCCCCGTCGCGCGGACCGAGGATGCCGCGTTGTTCCAGAATGTCCACGATGCGGGCCGAGCGGGTATAGCCGAGACGGAGCCGGCGCTGGAAAAGCGAGGTTGAGGCGCGGCGTTCCTGCTTCATGATCTCGAGAACCTTCTGCACCAGTTCCTCATCCTCATCGGTTACGTCCTCCGCGTCTTGCGACGAGGAATTGAGTTTCTCGTGCATGCTGGCCTCGAAATTCGGCTTGGCCTGGGCAGCCACAAAATCGACCACGCGGCGGATTTCCTCATCCGTGACCAGCACGCCTTGGGCCCGCAGTAATGTGGAGGTGCCGGGCGGCAGGTAAAGCATGTCACCTTGACCGAGGAGTTTCTCCGCGCCCTTCTGGTCAAGAATAACGCGGCTGTCCAAGCCGGAGGCCACCTGAAAGGCGATGCGGCTGGGGATGTTTGCCTTGATGATGCCGGTGACAACATCAGCCCGCGGCGTTTGGGTGGCCACGATGAGATGAATACCGGCGGCACGCGCCATCTGGGTGATACGGGCGATGGCGCCTTCGACGTCAGCCGGGGCGGTTTGCATGAGGTCCGCCAATTCGTCCACGATCACAACGATGTACGGCATGCGGTCCGGGATAATGAGTTCGTCATCGCGCGGCACGCTGACCGGCGGGGCCATCGGCTCCTCGTCCGGTTCCTCGTCTTCATCACTTTTCTCCCCCTCCACAACAGGCGGAGGTTCCTCATCCTTCGCCGCCTTTTCTTCGTCCAGTTCCTTCTGCGATTTCGGCAGGGGCCGGTCGTTGAAGCTGGTGATATTGCGCACGCCGGACTTGGCGAAAATCTGGTACCGCTGCTCCATCTCATCCACCACCCAGCGCAGGGCGAGGAGAACCTTTTTCGGATCGGTTACGACAGGAGTCACAAGATGGGGCAATTCGTTGTAGATCTGCATCTCGACCACCTTGGGATCGATCATGATGAAACGCAGTTCCTCCGGCGTGTAGCGGAAGAGCAGGCTGGCAATGATGGAATTGATGCAGACGCTTTTGCCGCTTCCGGTGGTGCCGGCCACGAGGCAGTGCGGCATCTTGGCGAGATCCGCGATGATGGTCTTGCCGTAAACATCCTTACCCAGGGCCAGCGGAAGTTTCGC
>JBMOHI010000410.1:0-2789 GCA_049317925.1 Terrimicrobiaceae bacterium | reverse complement strand
CGAGGCGGCTGCCGCCGTGCGTGAGGGGGGCGATATCGCCTCGTGGTATTGGTGCCCCACGCCGTTCTCCAAGCCGTGGCCTAACTATTTCGTCAACTACCCGGGCGCAGACCCGAGGATTATCGAGTGGATGCATTTCAAATACGAGTGCCCCATCTTTCTGTATTGGGCGGTCAATAACTGGAACAACAACTTCAAAGCCACCGGGGAGGCCAGATGGCCTGATGTTCCGTGGAATCCCAATACGTATGCCACGTTCAACGGCGAAGGGCAGCTTGTTTACCCTTGGCCGGATGGCTCGCTGGCGAGTTCCGTTCGTTTGGAGATCATGCGCGATGGAGCGGAGGATCTGGAATATTTCGTGCTACTGAGGGATTCCGTTGCGGAATTGGAGCGCCAAGGAAAGCGGCCCGAACTTGTCGCCGAGGCGCAAAAGCTGCTGACCCTCGATCCCGTGATCCAAAGCCCGATTTCCTACGATGAGGATCCGGCCATCATCGAATCCACCCGCAGTAAGGCGGCCCAACTTCTGGAACAGATCGCACCCAGACAACCATGACCTCCACCCTGATACCCACTATGCATCCGATGAAAACTGCCCTTCCCCACTCGGCCCTCACAAAGCTGTTGGCCACCTTGGTCTTCTTCGTGTCCTGCCTTAGTGCCGCCGTGGCAGGCGGTTCATCGTTCGAGGATACGTTTGCCGAGGACATGTCGTCGTCTTACCAAACCGAAGGGGGCGGGTGGTCTTACGATTCCGGGCGCCGCTGTTTCGTCATGGCCAAGTTGCTCCCCACGAACAACGAGAGCATGTGGGCAGTTCGTCAGGATGTGGCTCTACCCCGTGCTTTCACCTTCGAAGCTGACTTCACGGCCGATGGGAACGATGCTTCTGCGGCCCTTGCTCTGAAGAACCCCGAGACAGGAGACCATGTGCTCGCCACGGTCTCGCTCAAGAAGGACGAGGAAGGGGGTTGGTGGGTCACGGCGTGGATTGTCTATTCCTATCCGGATGAGAAGTGGGGGTATTTGCAGCAAACCAAGAAGCACATTGCCAACCTTGTAGATCTCACCTTCACGCTGCAACTGACCCGCTCGCCGGGATCCAACGCTTTGGATTTCGTCGTGGCCAACAGTGATCTGGGCACGTTGGAAACATCATTGTCGCCAGAGACCCGGGGGGAGGATGGCAAGGAACTTTCCCCCGCTTGGATCGAGACCCTTGATGCGCTCTCCCAAGTCGGTCTCTTCGGATACGACACCGGGGGAGCCTGGAGCCGGGTCAAGCTGACAGATCTCACTCAATAGACGCGGGGTAATGAACCACTCCCGCCCATCGGACGCCGCTCGGCGGATCGCCTCTCGTGTCCGCCAATGTCGACATGCCGCTTGGCCGGTCATGCTGGCTTTCGCGTGCCTCCATTCGTTCGCTTCCGCCGACGGGGGACCAGTTGTCACGCGGCCGTTCGCATTTTCCTTCGAGGACCCGTCGGAGGTGGCCGAATGGCAATGCCAGCCCGGCATCACGACCGGACAAACCAGCCAATGGGCCTCCGATGGCAAGTCGGCCCTGCAAATCAATGTGCCACCGGGCACGCCCTGGTTTGGTGTGCAGCGCGAGGTGACTTTGGACGAATTCCGGCGACACGAGTTTCTGGAGTTTGACCTTCATGCCGTCACCGAGGTGGATTTGGCCGCCCTCAAGCTGCACGCCGAGAAGTTCCAGGATCTAATGGCCAATCACGACCGCCTGAAGCCGGGAGAAACGGTCCGGGTCCGGCTACGGCTCAGCGACAATGAAATCGTGCAATTCGGCGACAAAGCCACCCTCAGCATCTGGATGGTCAACAACTCGCCGTCCGAACAAATCGTTCTGCTCGACAACATTCGACTCACCGGGTTCGGCGGGGAAGCCGCCATGCTCGAAGGTTTGCGTTCCCGGATCGAGACGTCCGACATCGCGAACGCCGAAGCCACCGCGCTCCTCGCGGAATGCCAGGCCCAACTGGCCGGTGAGGTCACTGCGGAAGAAGTCGATGCTTTGGCCGCCAGATGGGAGGCGATCCTGGAGGCTGAGCTGGCTGCGCCGGGCAACTATTTTGTCGTCACTGCCTCGCCGCTGGACAAGGTCAAACGGACCAACACTCTCGCGGACATCGCCTTCGACCCGTCGGAGCGCGGAGCGCGGTTCGAGATGGCTCGCAACGAATACGAGACAAGACAGTTGGTCTTCCTGCCGGCCGGCCCGGAAGGTGAGCTCTCGCTGGAGGTTGCGGCAGGGGATTTGACCGGGCCGCAAGGCGCGGTCATCCCGGCGGGACACATCGAACTCTGCCTGGTTGACGAGGTGGACATCGAGGGAACGACCCAATTTCCCGGGGAAAAACTTGCCGGTGAATGGCCGGATCCCCTGTTGCCGAATGCGCCGTTCACCATCAAGCAAGGGCGGTTGCAAGCGGTGTGGCTCACGGTCCGGACGACCGCGACGACGCCACCGGGCGACTACGAGGGCAAAGTCTCCGTCAAGGACAGTGCCGGAGAAGTCACCACCCTGCCACTCACGGTGAAGGTTTGGAACGTCACGCTGCCGGAAAAATCCTCGCTCAAGAGCCACTTCGTTCCCTGGTCGCACAACTGGGCCACATTTTACAACTACGCGCGCTATCCCCGCGGGGCTTGGCTTACGGCCCCGTGCCCCTCGTTTGCGGACATTCCCAGAGAGCAGCAGTTGGCCGCGATCGAATTCTTCGCAAACTACCGGGCAACTCTGCAGGGCATGAATACTGCCG
>JBMOHI010000409.1:0-2801 GCA_049317925.1 Terrimicrobiaceae bacterium | reverse complement strand
TCGCGCCGGTAGGGAGGATCGAAAGTGACGTCCTTGCCGCCGATAAGAACCTGGCCGGTGGTAGGCGTGTCGAATCCGCTGATGAGCCGTAGACAGGTCGTCTTTCCACAGCCCGATGGACCGAGAAAAGTCATGAACTCCCCTTCGGCGATTTCGAAGCTGACTTCCTGCAAGGCGGTGAAGCTGCCAAAGACTTTGCTGACGTTACGGAGTTCAACCATCGCAGGCACGGGAAAACGTTACGGACGTGAATCGGGAATGACCAGCCGGAAAAAATTTCAAAACGCGATTCCTCATCTCTGCGGAGAGCGAAGAGCTCTCCGACGCGAAGGCCGAGACCCGGCCACACTGATTCGGGAGCACTCTTTCCGGAAGATTGATTGCAGACATCGCGCGGCTATTTAGAAATCGGGGGCAGCGATTGAGGATGCCGGCGGAGTCCGCAGAGACCGAAGCATCGACGACTTCAGGCCGAAAGTTGGATCTGCCAGGGACTAAAAGAGTGGGACTGAAACAAGGCGATCTGGCCGGGCTGAAAGGAAGCGATCCAAGAAAAGTGGCGCTGGCAAAGCTGGTTTGGGAAAAGACGACCGTTTCCCAAGACTGGATTGCCCGCGACTACAAATGCGGAGTGCGGCGAACGTTGGCCAGCTTCTGAGCCGGATGGACCCAAACATCATCAAGAACAAATCACCGCCCGCTCCGCGCGGATTCATCGAGGAACAAAAGCGGCTCGAATGAAAGCATGTTTAAACTTTTTCATGTTTTGCACACTGACCCCCAGTTTCGAAGCGAACGAATCAATTTGCGACTCTTGATTCCATGCCTACATTCCGCCGCGTTGAAAACCTACGAAGAACTCATCGTTTCCCTTGAACAGTGTGTTGAAGACGCCAAGGGCCGAAAGCTGACCGTGCGGGACACCATCGATCGTCTGGAAGAAGGGAGCTACGCCTTCCTGTGCCTGCTTTTCACCATCCCCTTCCTCCAACCGATTTCACTGGGACCCATCTCCGCCATCGGCGGACTCACCTTTGCGGTGCTGGGTTGGCAATGGGCTCGCGCCAAGCCGACACCATGGATTCCGAAGAGACTTGCGGCCATGCACCTGAGCGGCAGCGTATGGGCAGGCCTGCTCGCTGGATGCAAGAAGCTCCTCTTGAAGGGTAAAAGGTTTGCCCGTCGAAGACTTCCCTATTTCGTGGAGGGGAAACTTGGGGATCTGTTTGCAGGCGTCCTGATGATTGTCGGAGGCGTGCTGATCTCTGTCCCATTTCCTGGCATCCCCTTCAACAATACCTTTCCCGCGATGATTATCGTCTTCGCTTGCATCGGATGGCTTGAGAAAGACGGGCTCTTCACAATTCTCGCTGCGGCTTGGATTCTCGTCTCCCTCCTCTACTTTGCCCTGATTTTCTCCATATTCTTTTTCCTGGGATCCAAGGCATTAAACTGGCTGCCGGAGATTCTGCGATAGCGCACGGCCGCGCGGGTGACTGCGCATGACATTCTCATCGCCCTGAGTCGCGCAGGGAAACCGGGGGGTCAGTGTGCGAAAAGCAACAAATTGGCCGGCGCATTGTTACCGGAACGACAATTGGCGGCTGGGAACCCGCCGCTCCGAGTGGCCGCCTATCCCTTCCCGATAAGCTCCCCCGGAGGAGTCCGACGGCCGGCCTCCCAGGCGACCTCGAGTTCTTTTTCGGGGAGGATTTTCCGCAATCCTGCGATGGACGCTTCGTGCAGGGCTTGTTCGTTGGCGGAAAACTGTGTGCCGAAATGTTCGCGGGCCACCTCGGCTGCGCCGAAGACGTGGGCGGCATGTTCAGGCCGTCCATCGGCCACGGCGAGGCTGCCGTGGCATTCGAGAATGTAGGGCAGGATCCAGCGGTTGCCGAGATCCAGGGTGATGCGAGTCCATTCTTCCAAGGCGGATTTGGCCCGGTCGTAATCTTTCTGCGCGATACAAACCTGCACGATGCCCCACAGGATGAGTCCGATGATCCATTGGTCGCCCATCTTTTCGTAAATGATGAGGCTGTCTTCTTTCAGCTTCCGCGCGGTGTCAGGGTCGCCGCGATCGAGGGCGATGCTGCCGAGTCCGCTCAGGCAGCCGGCTTTGAGGTAAGGGGTTTTGTTGACCCGCAGTGCGACCTCGAGGCCGCGCTGGAAATGCTTTTCCGCAATGTCGGTTTGTCCGTCACCGCGGGCGAGAAAGCCGGCCAGCATTTCGCAGAGGCCGACGCGTTCTTCGTCGCCGAGTTGTTCGAAAATCACCTGCGCCTTGTGATGAAAGCGGCGCGAGTCCTCATACTGGTCTGCCGCCCAGGCGATCCGGCCGGCGGCGAGATAAAACTCGGCCCGGCAGCGGGGAGAAATGTTCTCATCCGGCAGAGCGATTAATTCCTCCAGCACCTCGCGGGCTTCCTTTAGGCTGCCGCGGATTTCGATCAGGCGGTAGGTGGCGGAAAAGATGCGATATCCCGCCTCGGGATTCTTCGACTTGATCGACCACTCGAAGGCATTGCGGAAATTGAACCGCTCGCGCTGTCCGCGGTCGAGCCACTCCTTTTGTTGGGGTCCCTCGAGGAACGGGCCCGCTTTTTCGGCAAAGCGGAGAAAATAATCGAGGTGCCGGTCGCGCAGAGTGTCGCCCTCGCCGGAGGATTCGAGTTTTTCGCGGGCATATTGCCAGACCGATTCGATGATGGTGTAGCGCGGGGTGCCGCCGTTTTCGCGTTCGACGGTGACGAGCGATTTGTCCACCAGTTGCTGCACCAGATCGAGAATTTCGATTTCCT
>JBMOHI010000408.1:0-2808 GCA_049317925.1 Terrimicrobiaceae bacterium | reverse complement strand
GTTCGGACTCGCTGATCCATCGCTGACCTTGTTGAAACTTTGCCATTGCCTGAAAGTGATTCTCTCCCCCGCCAAGGCTTCAGGGCCAGCCCGAAATCGAAAACTCCGCCAGCATGGCGCAACGGGCGATTCTCTGCTACGTTGGGGGAACGATGTTTGAAATCAAACCCCGCGACAAAATGGTCGAGCGTGCGATGCTGGTCGGAGCCTACGACGACCACGAGCAAAAAGCTGACGCCCAGGATCTACTGGAAGAACTGGAGGAACTCGTGCACACGCTGGGCATTCCCGTGGTCGAGCGCATGCTGGTTTACCATCGCGAACCGCACGCGCGCCTGTTGCTCGGGACGGGCAAGGCGGACGAAGTCTGCGCGCGGATCGCCGCGGCGGAGTGCGACGTGGTGATCTTCGACAACGAACTGACCCCGGCCCAGCAACGCAATTGGGAAACACTCTCCAAAGTCACCGTGATCGACCGCCGCGAGATCATTCTCGATATTTTCGGAACCCGCGCCCAAACCCGCGAAGCCAGAATCCAAGTGGATCTGGCCCGTATGGCCTACTCGCTGCCGCGGCTCACCCGCGCATGGAGCCACCTCGGCCATCAAGGCGGCGGCATCGGGGCCAAGGGCGAAGGCGAGAGTCAGCTCGAGCAGGACAAACGCAAAATCCGCGGCCAGATTGACCGGTTGAAAAAAGAACTCCTCGGGGTGCGCAGTTCGCGCGCTACCCAGCGCAAGGACCGCAAGCGCGCGCCTGTTCCGAATGCCGCCATCGTCGGCTACACCAATGCCGGCAAGTCCTCCCTCCTGCAAAAACTCACCGGCGCAGATGTGCTGGTCGAGGACAAGCTCTTCGCCACGCTCGACACCACGACCCGCAAGATCGCCCTGCCCAACAAGCAGCCTCTCCTTCTCACCGACACGGTGGGTTTCATCCGCAAACTCCCGCACGAATTGGTGGAATCCTTCAATGCCACCCTGGAGGAAGCCGCACTCTCCGACTTTCTCATCCATCTCCTCGACGCCTCGCATCCCCGCGTGATGGAGTTTTACAACACCACCATGAAGGTCCTTGGCGACCTTGGAGCGGATACCAAACAGACCCTTGTCGTGTTCAACAAAATGGACAAAGTCGGCGACACCGGCACCCGCGAAGTGTTGCGCAAGCATTTTCCCGGAGCCGTGTTTATCTCCGTCCGGACCGGGGATGGATTCGAGGAATTGGTCGAACGCATCTCGGAGTTTGTCAGCAAGGGCACACGCGAGGTGGAACTCCTCCTTCCGCTTGATCGCAACGATCTCCTGGCCCGCTTACATCGGGAGGGAAAAGTCCACCAGACCGACTACGAAGACGAAGGCATTCGCATCCGCGCCACGATTCCTGACCGGGCCATGGAAACGGTGGGCCAGTTTGTCGTGGAACCGCACCCGGCCATCCACGGAACGTTGGGGACAACAGTCCCTACCGCAGCTTCTCGCTGAAAAAGCGCAGCAACAAACTCATGCACACATGGGCCAGGGCGGGATTGTAACGCGGGCCTTCGTCGCGAAGAAAGGCATGGGCTGCGTCGAATTCATGCCATTCGAAATCGACCCCGGTCTCGTTGAGACGCGCGGCGATCTTTTGTCGTCCCTCCAGCGGCACATGCGGGTCCTGCCGTCCCCAGACAAAAAGAAAAGGAGTCGTCACACCGGCAAAGCGTGCCAGGGTGTCGTCCGCTTTTCCCGCGCCCAAAGTTCCGGTGTGAATATCCGTGGGGTAGAACGCCGCCACGGCTTTGACTAATGGGTGAAATCCGGCGCGAACCGCCAGGTGTCCGCCCAAGCAAACACCATAGCTCCCGACTTGCCCGGTGCAGTTCTCGTGCGATGCGAGGAACTCCGCCACCACCGCCGCATCCTCGTCGTAGGAGGCGATCTCCTTGGTGAATTTCAGTTCGTTTCCCCGCTCGGAGCCCGCCGCGTCGTAAGCCAGCACCGTCCCCGCCATCTCGAACTCATGGTAAACCTCCGGCACCGCGACCAGATAGCCCTGTCCGCACAAAGCCGCCGCCATGCGGCGGATCGGGCCGGTGACTTGGAAAATCTCCGAGTAAAAAATCACCCCGGGGAAGCGTCCCCCGCCCTGCGGAATGAACAGATGGACCCTCATCGGTCCCCGGGAAGTCGGAAGGTCAACAAACGGCCCGTCAGTGATAGTCATAGGGTCGATCTTCTATCCATTTCGCTCGCCGGTGCAAGGCGACGGAGGGTTTCACGCGCCTCCTTTTCAAGTTGAACGCCGGCAGGAACAGGCGATTCTCTTCTCTCATGAATTCGGAATCCAGCCCATCCCGTCACGAACGCCGCGAATTCCTCAAACGTCTCGGCCTGGCCGGCGCCGGACTCCTTCTCGGCGGCAAGACCTTCGCGGAAGGGCCATCCGCCACGGTCCCGCGCCGCAAATTCGGCCGCCACGATTTCACCGTCTCCTCCCTTTGTCTGGGCGGCCACACCCTGCGCAAGGCCAGCGATGAGGAAGCCCAGCAGATCGTGGACACCGCCCTCGCGCTCGGCCTGGATTTTTTCGACAATTCCTGGGACTACCACGGTGGACGTTCGGAGGAGTTGATGGGCCGCTGCATCAAGGGCAAGCGAGACAAGATCTTTCTGATGACCAAGGTCTGCACCCACGACACCGGGGGACGCAAGGAAGCCATGGACATCCTCGAGCAATCCCTGAAACGCCTCGGCACCGACCACCTTGATCTCTGGCAGGTCCATGCCGTCGCCACCATGTCCCAAGTCGAACGCGCCTTCGCGCCCG
>JBMOHI010000407.1:0-2808 GCA_049317925.1 Terrimicrobiaceae bacterium | reverse complement strand
GTGAAGAAGTATTTCAACATGGCTTCAGTCCCCGTGCACCCTGGTGATGTTTTGCCCGCCGAGGGATTCCAGAAAATCCTTTACGTCGCGCTCCGCGAATTTCGCGTCCCGCGTTTCGATCACGCAGAAAAATTTGTCGTCGCTGACCTTCTTGAAGCGATCCCAGTTGAACATGGGATGATGCAGTCGCGGCAAGCCGTTCATGATGAGCATGCCGAAAACCGCGGTGAAGGCGGAAAACAGAATCGTCAGCTCGAACATGATGGGGAAAAAGGCCGGCACCGTGTAAAGATTGGTCGGCTTGCCCGCGACGATGAGGGGATAAATGATTGAGCTGGGAATGAAGGTCAAGCCGACGCCGGTGAGAAAACCAGTCAGTCCGCCAAAGAAAATCAGTTTGCCCAGGAGCGAACGTTTCAAGCCCATGGCATCGTCCATGCCATGGATCGGGAACGGCGAAAACACGTCGAATTTCTTGTAGCCCGCATCGCGGATTTTCTCCGCCGCATGGTACAATTCGGAGGCGGAATCAAATTCCGCCGCCAATCCGAAGGCTTTGGCTTTGGGATCTCCGGCGACGTCCATCTCAGTGTTTCTCCCCATGGTGCGGATCGGCCTCCGGCAGGACCGCCTTGACTTCAAACATACAAATCATCGGCAGAAACCGGATGAAGAGCAGGAACAACGTCCCGAAGAGCCCGAATGTGCCGATGAACATCCAGATGTCCACCCAGGTCGGATGGAATTGCGCCCAAGCCGACGGGGTGAAGTCGCGGGTCAGCGTGGTGGCGATGATGACGAAACGCTCATACCACATGCCCGCATTCGGGAACTGGCAGATGATCCAAACCCAGACCAAATGGGTGCGGAAGTATTTGAACCAGAAAATCTGCGGCGCGATGACGTTGCAGAACATCATGCTCCAGTAGGCCCACCAATACGGGCCGAACGCGCGATACCAGAACGCGGCCTTCTCGTAGGGGTTCGCACTGTACCAGGCCATGAACAACTCCATGATGTAGGCGTAGCCCACGATCGAGCCGGTGAAGACAATGACTTTGCACATCTTGTCCACGTGCGAAATCGTGACCAGATCGTGCAGCGGTTTGTAGATCGCGCAGGCCGGAATCATGATGGTCAGCACCATGGCGAAGCCGCCGAAAATCGCGCCCGCCACGAAGTACGGCGGGAAAATCGTGGTGTGCCAGCCGGGAATGACCGAGGTGGCGAAGTCGAAGGACACGACCGAGTGGACCGAAAGAACGAGCGGGGTGGAGAGACCGGCCAGCAACAGGTAGGCCATTTCGTAATGACGCCACTGCCGGTTGCCGCCGCGCCAGCCGAGGGCGAGCGTGCCGTAAAAGAATTTTTTGATCTTGGTCGTAGCCCGATCGCGCAGCGTGGCCAGATCGGGGATCAAACCGGTGTACCAGAACAGCACCGAGACGGTGAAATAGGTCGAGACGGCAAAGACGTCCCAAAGCAACGGACTGCGGAAATTTTGCCAGATGGCGTTGGCGTTCGGCACCGGGGCGAGAAACCACGCCATCCAGACGCGGCCCACGTGCAAGCCGGGATAGATCGCCGCGCAGACCACGGCAAAAAGCGTCATGGCCTCGGCCGCACGATTGATGGATGTCCGCCATTTCTGCCGGGTGAGGAAAAGAATTGCCGAGATGAGGGTTCCGGCATGGCCGATACCGATCCAGAACACGAAGTTCGTGATGTCCCAGGCCCAGCCGACGGGATGGTTGTTGCCCCACACCCCGACACCGGTGGAAATAAGGTAGGTAATGCAGAAACCCAGCACAGCGGTGAGCGCCAGGCAGGGCAGAAGGCAAATCCACCACCAGATCGGGGTTTTGTCCTCGACGATGGAACTGACGTAATTGCCAATCCAGCCGTAGGTGCGCTTATTGAGCACCAAAGGCGGGCGGATGATAGCCTGTTCTTCAGGCGTCAACTCGGCGGAAGTGCGGGCGGCGGTTGCGTCAGCCATTAGTGATGGGCCTCCTCGGCCTTGTGGGTGTTAGCGGCGGGTTCGCCATGGCTTCCGTGGGCGGCTTCGGCGCCGTGAGGAGCCGCATGGTCTTCGCCATGACCGCCGTGATGGGGCTCGCCGTTGGCTTTGCCCACCAGTTCCGCACCGGGCATTTTCGGATTCGGATTCTTGATCCGCGCCAGATAGGTCACCCTCGGTGCCGTGTTCAAATACTTCAGCATCACATAACCACGGTCGCCCCCGCGCTCGCGGGCCACGCGGCTTTTCGGATCATTGATGTTGCCGAAAACCAGCGAATCGCTGGCGCAGGCCTGCTGACAGGCGACCTGGAATTCGCGGACCGGGACGTTGTTTTTGTTTTGCGGGCCGGCCTCGACCAAGCGGCCGATTTTGGCTTCTTCAATTCGTTGAATGCAGAAGGTGCACTTCTCCATCACGCCGCGCATGCGAACGGTGACGTTGGGGTTCTTCGACATCTTGAGGCTGTCGGCCATGCCTTTCTTAGCGAGCGGTCCCCAATACAGTTCGGTGGTCGGACGCTCGTTGTAATCGAAATAATTGAAGCGGCGCACCTTCCAAGGACAGTTGTTCGCGCAATAGCGGGTGCCGATGCAGCGGTTGTAGGCCATGAGGTTGAGTCCGTCCTCGCTGTGCACCGTGGCGTTGACCGGACAGACCGTTTCACAAGGCGCATTCTCGCAGTGCTGGCACATCACGGCTTGGGCCAGCATCTCGGGATCCTCGGGATCGCCGGCGAAATAGCGGTCGATGCGGATCCAGGCCATGTCGCGGTTTTTGCGAACCTG
>JBMOHI010000406.1:0-2816 GCA_049317925.1 Terrimicrobiaceae bacterium | reverse complement strand
AATACGCCCACTACATGCTCAAGGAAATCCACGAGCAACCCAACACCGTCCGCGATGCCCTGCGCGGCCGTCTCTCCACCGAGGAAGCCACAGCCAAACTCGGCGGACTCGACATGACCAACGCCGAACTCCGCGAAGTCGAGCGCATCGTCCTCAGTGGCTGCGGAACGGCTTTTCACTCCGCCATGGTCGGGGAATACCTTATCGAAACGCTGGCCCACCTGCCGGTCGAATGCGAATTCGCCAGCGAACTACGGTACCGCAATCTGCCCATGACGCGCGACACTCTCGTTTTCGTCATCAGCCAGAGCGGGGAAACCGCGGACACCCTGGCCGCCCTGCGCGAAAGCCAGCGCAAAGGTCACCGCACGCTCGGCATTTGCAACAACGTTGCCAGCACCATCGCCCGCGAAAGCGACGGCGGTGTTTACATGCACGCCGGACCGGAGATCGGCGTGGCCGCGACCAAATCCTTCACCTCGCAGCTCACCATCATGACGCTGCTCGCGCTGCTGCTCGGCCGCATCCGCCATCTCTCCTACGCCGAGGGTCTGGAAATCATCGCCCAGCTTGAAAAACTGCCCGACCTCGTCGCCAAGGTTCTCGAACTCGAAAGCCACGTCGCCGTCATCGCAAAAAAATACGCCCACTCGAAAAACTTCCTCTTCATGGGCCGCCAGGCCAACTATCCCATCGCTCTCGAGGCTGCGTTAAAACTCAAGGAAATCAGCTATATCTCTGCGTCCGGGTATCCCAGCGCCGAGTTGAAGCACGGCGTCATTGCCCTGATCAACGAGGAAACCCCCTCCGTCTTCATCGCGCCGCACGATGCGGTCTTCGAAAAAAACCTCAGCAACATCGAGGAAGTCAAAGCCCGCAAAGGCCCCGTCATCGCCGTGGGCACTGAGGGCAGCACCGCGCTTTCCCGTGTGGCCGATGACGTGATCCTGATTCCCAAAGTTCCCGATTACCTCACCCCGATTCTCGCCACCATCCCGCTGCAACTCTTCGCCTATTACATCGCCGTCGAACTCGGCTGCGATGTGGATAAACCCCGCAACCTGGCCAAGAGCGTCACGGTGGAGTAGGGGCTGGGCGAACCATTTTCCCCGGTAGGTTCGCCGCTCCTTCCCTGAATTCTCTGGAGGGAACCGCTTCGTCGGTTCCCATATTTGATAACACGGCACTGACAAAGCAGTGCCCTCCAAAAGGTCGACTATTCTGCCGCGCCAACCCTATCCACTTACCGTCGTTATCGGGCGTAGCAGCAGAGCAAGAATGGAAGCTCTCAGGTCCTTTTCCCGATGTGATGCAGAATGCACTCATACAAATCCGTCGATTTCGCGGTTGTTCCAGTGCACTCGATGCGGAGACGCACGCAGCCCTGATAGTCCGGGGCAGCTTGAAGTTTCAGGGCCGCCGCTGGCAGTGTTCCTGCGTATTTCTTGATATTTGAGACATAGACCTCGAGCGGACGCCAGGATTCCGACAAGCTGAATTCCGTGGAACCGTCAGGCATTTTTTGAGAGCGCGGACCGTGCTCCACTGCGACGATCTCGCTCCACGGGATTTTCTTCATCACCAGTTTGTGGCAGTGGAGTCCGTCCTCATCGGCGACGATGACGGGCTTGTTAGAACATAGCGCAGCGATGCAGCCGAGGCTGGCGATGAGGATCAATCCCCCGAAGATGACCTGACCGGTGAGGGGGATCTTATCCCAAAACAGAAAAATCCCCGCAGCAAACAGCGCCAAAAAGAGCAGCATGATACCTGCATAAAGCTTCGACGTGTAAGCAGCGTAACGCATAGGCAAACTTGGACTTTCCCGGGAAATTTGTCGAGGTAGGGACGGCGATCCTCCGCCATCCGACTTTTCATTCGAGGGAAGACAACGGCGTGCCGTCCCTACCCTTAGCCGCAGCGGGCGAGGAGGAAGCGGGCGATGGTGCGGGAGGCGGAGGGTTTTTGCTGGGCGGCGAGGTTGGCGCGCCAGGTTTTCCAGAGGGCGGCGTCGTTGGCCAGGGCGCCGACGATGATGTCACTGATGCGACGGGGTGCCCCGGTGGCCAGGGTGCCGATGCCGGTTTGTTCGATGAGGGCGATATTGCCTTCCTCCTGGCCGGGCACGACATGGCTGACGAGAAACGGAATCTGGGCCGCGATGGCTTCCTGCACGGTCGCGCCGCCGGCTTTGCCGATAAAAACATGGTGAGTGGTCATCAACCGGGGCATCTCGTCGGTCCAGCCGATGAGAGTGCCGTTTTTGGGCAAACCCGCTTCTTTCAAGGCGGCGTGGACCTTTTGGCGGCGTCCGGTGATGACGGTGACGTCAAGGTTCCGAATCTCAGCCAGATGCTGGAGGACGTCTACGGCGTATTGGGTCTTGCCGCCGGGAAAAAAGAGGGCTTTCCATTTTCCATCGGCGGGCGGGCAGGACGGGGTGAGCGATTCGAAGGCGATGTTGACGGGAAAACCAAGGACATGGATTTTGTCGGCAGCGGCCCCGTCGTTACGCAGGACATCCGCGGTGAGTTCGTCCGCCACCAGCGAGCCCTCGCAGGGGTATCGATACCATGCGGCGTTGATCATGGTGGAGTCGGTGATGACCGTGTAAAACGGAACGGTAACCGACGGATCGCGACGGCGGATTTTCGTGATGAGGTACGAAAAGACCGGATAGGTGGAGGCGATCACGTCGGGTCGGAATTCGGCCACAAGTTCGCGCACGGCGGTGGTGAGTTCGGCCAGCAGCGGTCCCATGCCTTCGACCACGCCGCGTTTGCTCAGGAGTTCGAAAACCACCTTCCAGGTGCGGG
>JBMOHI010000405.1:0-2816 GCA_049317925.1 Terrimicrobiaceae bacterium | reverse complement strand
CTGCGCCTCGGCCAGCCGGTCAATGCCCTCAGCGGCGGCGAATCCCAGCGCCTCAAGCTCGCCGGCCACCTGACCGAAAAACGCGAGGACGGCGCGCTCCTCATCTTCGACGAACCCACCACGGGACTGCACTTCGATGACATCGCGCAATTGCTGAAAGTCTTCCAGCGCCTGGTCAAGGAGGGCAACAGCCTCATCGTCATTGAGCATAATTTGGAAGTCATCAAATGCGCCGACTGGGTCGTGGACATGGGCCCCGAAGCCGGCGACCAAGGTGGTCAGGTCGTCGCCGCCGGAACACCGGAGACCGTGGCCAAATGCGCCAAATCTCTTACCGGCCAATTTCTTGCGAAATCGCTTGGAGGGGCGCGGGCCCTCGCGCCCGTCGAAAATCCAAAATCCAAAATCCAAAATTCAAAATCCAACGCGATCCGCGTTGTGGGTGCCCGTGAGCACAACCTGAAAAATCTCACTGTCGAGATCCCGCGCGAAAAGATCGTCGTCGTCACCGGCCTCAGCGGCAGCGGAAAATCCACCCTCGCCTTCGACGTCCTTTTTGCCGAGGGCCAACGTCGTTTCCTCGACAGCATGTCGGCCTACGCGCGGCAGTTTGTGGAACAGCTCGAGAAGCCCGACGTGGACTCCATCGAGGGCCTGCCCCCGAGCGTCGCCATCGAACAACGTGTGACCCGCGGCGGCGGGAAATCCACCGTCGCCACCGTCACCGAGATCTACCATTTCCTCCGCCTCCTTTTCTCCAAACTCGGCACCCAGCATTGCCCCGACTGCCATGTGCCGGTCGAAAAGCAGACCCTTTCCGCCATCACCACCACCGTGCAGGAACTGGCCGCGCGCGGAAAAGTCCAGGTCTTCGCGCCGCTGATCAAAGCCAAGAAGGGCTTCCACACGAAGGTCGCCCAACAGGCCGCCAAGCAGGGCATCGAGTTTCTCCTCGTGGACGGCGAACTCGAACCCGTCGCGCGTTTTACCAAACTGGAACGCTTCAAGGAACACACCATCGACGCCCTCGTCGGCGAAGTCCTTCCCGGCGAAACCGCCAACACCCCCGATCTCGTCAAGCGCGCCATGCGCATCGGCAAAGGCACCGCCCGCGTCCTCGACAGCAAGGGCGCATCCCACACGCTCAGCTCAGAAATGAACTGCCCGGTCTGCGCCCGCGCCTTCGAGCCGCTCGACCCCCGCCTCTTCTCCTTCAACTCCCCCCACGGCTGGTGCACCCATTGCCGCGGTTTCGGCGAAGTTTGGACCGATTACTCCACCAAAGAATTCGAAACCGTCATCGAAGCCGAACTCGCTCAGGAACGCAGTCACGAGCAACTCGAAGAGAAGGAAGCGCGCCCGTGCCCCATCTGCCACGGCACGCGCCTCAACGACACCGCCCGCAACGTCTTCCTTCAGGGCCAGACCATCACCGGCTTCACCCACGCCCCGGCCGAGGAAGCCCTTGGCCTCGTGGACAAATTCCAATTCACCGGCACCGCCTCCGAGATCGCCACCGACGTCCTCTCCGAGATCTCGCAAAGACTGCGTTTCCTCAGTCAGGTCGGCCTCAATTACCTCAACCTCGACCGCACCGCCAACACCCTCAGCGGCGGAGAATCCCAGCGCATCCGCCTCGCCGCCCAGCTCGGCTCCAATTTGCGCGGCGTGCTCTACGTCCTCGACGAACCCACCATCGGACTCCACGCCCGCGACAACGCCCGCCTGCTCGACGCCCTCACCCTCCTGGCCAATCACGGCAACTCGCTCGTCATTGTCGAACACGACGAGGAAACCATGCGCCGGGCCGACCACGTTATTGACCTCGGCCCGCAAGCCGGCAGCCGCGGCGGAGAAATCATCGCCTCGGGCACCTTGGACGACATCCTCGCCAGCGAACGCTCCCTCACCGGCCGTTGCCTCAAAACCCCCATGCCGCACCCCTCGCGCGGCACACGACGCAGCCTCGACGACGTCTCCGGCTGGATCGAACTCGGCGGGGCCAACCGCCACAATCTCAAGGACGCCGACGTCCGCATCCCCATCCAGCGTCTCAGCGTCATCTCCGGCATTTCCGGTTCCGGCAAAAGCACTCTCGTGCGCGGCGTCCTCCTGCCCGCCGTCAAGGAATCCCTCACCCACAAAAAGGGCCGCCGCATTGACGACAACGCCGGCTACCGCACCCTCACCGGAACCGAGCCCATCGGCGCTGTCCTCGAGGTAGACCAATCCCCCATCGGCAAAACCTCCCGCTCCACCCCCGCCACCTACATCAAAGTTTTCGACGAGATCCGCGCCCTCTACGCCAATCTCCCCTCCGCCCGCATGCGCGGCTACACCGCCAGCCGGTTCTCCTTCAACAACGAAGGCGGACGCTGCGAATCCTGCATGGGTCAGGGCGTGATCAAGCTCGAGATGAATTTCCTCCCCGCCTCCTACATGCCCTGCCAGGAATGCGCCGGACGCCGATACAACTCCGCCACCCTTGAAATCGAGTACAACGGAAAATCCATCGGCGATGTGATGGACATGACCGTCGAGCAATCCGCCGCCTTCTTCGCCGCCCATCCCAAGATCAAACGCGCCCTCAGTCTCCTCAACGAAACCGGCCTCGGCTACCTCAAGCTCGGCCAGCCCAGCCCGACCCTGAGCGGCGGCGAAGCCCAGCGCATCAAACTCGTCACCCAGCTCACCCGCCGCTCCACCTCCGCCGCTGAGGAGATAAAGACCACCCGCCGCGGCAAATCGACCCTCTACGTTCTGGAGGAACCCACCATCGGCCTCCACGCCCACGACGTCGCCCAACTCATCCAGGT
>JBMOHI010000404.1:0-2829 GCA_049317925.1 Terrimicrobiaceae bacterium | reverse complement strand
GGCACCGGATGGAAATCCGCCGCGTGGTAGGAACTGCGCACGAGCGGACCGCTGGCGACAAACTCGAATCCCTTGCGTCGCGCGATATCGCCGTAGAGCGTGAAAGTTTCCGGATTAATATACTCGACCACCGGAAGGTGCTGCGGGGTGGGGCGCAGATATTGGCCCAGCGTGAGCACCTGCACATTGGCCTCGCGCAGGTCATCCATAGCCTGGAAAATCTCGTTCTCCGTTTCGCCCAAACCGAGCATGAGGCCGCTTTTGGTCACGGACTCGGGCCGGAGTTCCTTGGCCCGTTTGAGGAAGTCGAGCGAGAGCCGGTACTTCGCGCGGGAGCGGACCGCTGGCGTGAGACGTTCGACCGTTTCCAAGTTGTGATTGAAAATATGCGGGCGGGCATCGAGCACCATTTGCAGGGCGAAGTCCTTGCCGTTGAAGTCCGGCGTGAGCACCTCAATGATGATCTTCGGATCCACGGCGCGGATGGCTTCGATGGTTTGGGCGAAATGTTCGGCGCCGCCATCATCGAGGTCGTCGCGGGCCACGGCGGTGATAACCACGTGCTTGAGTTTCAAGCGTCGCACGGCCTCGGCCACGCGTTGGGGTTCGTCGGCTTCCAGGGCAAAGGGCTTGGCCGTCGAAACCGCGCAGAATCCGCAGGCGCGGGTGCAGCGTTCGCCCGCGATCATAAAAGTCGCAGTGCCCTGACTCCAGCATTCCCAGCGGTTCGGGCACTGGGCGCTCTCGCAGACGGTGTGAAGCTTCAGATCCGAAACGAGGGCCTTGGTGGAAAAGAAAACCGGATTCGAGGGCAGCCGCACCTTGATCCACTCGGGCTTTTTGGCCTGATGAAGTTCAGGATTGATCTTGGGCGCGGACATGGCGGCAAGCATCAGGGCTCGGGACTTTCCTGTCAAATCCTGAGCGGATTGCGTCCGGAAAGAGCGCGCTGGAGGGTGAGGGGATCGGCGTGTTCGAGGCCGCCCCCGGCCGGGAGTCCGTGGGCGATGCGGGTGAGGGGAATGCCGGCGGGCGTGAGGATTTCGGCCAGATAGTTGGTCGTGGCCTCGCCTTCCACATCGGCGCTGAGGGCGAGGATGATTTCGCGCGGCTGCTCGGTTTTGATCCGGGCCAGCAGTTCGCCGATGCGGAGTTGTTCCGGGCCGACGTGATCGAGTGGGGCGAGGCGTCCGCCGAGGACATGGTAGCGTCCGTGGAAAAACGCGGTCCGTTCCAGCGGCAGGATGTCGGTGGCCTGTTCGACCACGCAGATTTCGCCGCCGGCGCGGGTTTCGTCGCGGCAGATCTCGCAGAATTCTTCCGTGGAAAAAAATCCGCATGTTTTGCAGGAATGAAGGTTCTCCGCCGCGTCGCGCAGGGTCCGGGCGAGATCGAGAGGCTTGGCGTCTTTGGCGGAGGCCAGCCAGAGGGTGATGCGCTCGGCGCTGCGCGGACCGATGCCGGGCAGGCGGCGCAATTCCCGCACAAGAGCGTGGAAAGGTTCCGGATAGTCGGCGGGCTTCAAAGGAGAATTGCGGATTGTGGAACGCGGAGTGCGGAATATCTACGAGGCGACACCACGATTTTCATTCCACACTCCGCATTCCGCGCTCCGCATTGGGTTCAGCCGTGGGTGAAGAGCACCATCTGGTCTTTGGTGGCATCTTCCTCGCCCCGGCGGCTGCGTTCGACCCGCTGGATGTAGAAGTCCAGCGCGGTATCGGGGATGCCGGTGATGCGGGATTTGGTGAATTCCTGAATCGCCTTCTCCCACTGTTTCTCGCGGTAATAAATGACCCCGCGCCAGAAATGATCGCGGCTGCGTTCGCGTTCGGGCGAGAGGCCGTGCTTTGGGGCGAGAATTTCGTAGAGTTCGATACGGCGGCGTTCGCCCATCGCCTTGAGCACCTCGATGGGGCGGGCTTCGAATGTTTCCGCTGCTTGCTCGAATGTTTCCGGACCCACCAGGATGCGGCAGCCATAGGTCGGGCAGGCCGCGCACAACCTCCGGGCGAATTCCACCGCCGGTCCAGCCACGCTGAAACTGGCCAGGCGGGTTCCGCCATAGGCTGCGGCGATCATTTCCCCGGAATTGATCCCGATGCGGAAATCAAAGCGGCGCTGCCAGATCGCGTCGCATTCGCGGTTCAGATTATCGAGACGGATCATGAGATCGAGGGCGGCCCGGCAGGCGCGCGAGGCGTGTTTTTCATCCGCCAGTGGCGCGCCGAAGACCACCCGCAGACTTTCGCCCGTGCACTCGTCCAGAAATCCGCCGCCTTCGACCAGATAGTCCGAGGCGGTCTGGAGGTAGAGATTGGTCATGGCGGCGTAGTTCTCGGGAGTCAGGAGTTCCATGAGTTCCTTTTGATTCTGCACTTCGCATACAATCACGGAACCCTCCCGCAATTCGCCGGGAAACTCGACCGAGGCATTCGAGTTGACCAGTTGGTTGAAGACATTGCGCGAGATTCGCTGGCCGAAGAGCCGCTCCATCACTTTCTTGCGCGAGCCGCTGCCGCTCTGTCCATAGGCCAGCCCGATAAGAAAGCTCACCAGAATGGCAAACGCTCCCGGAAACGGGGAATAGAAGACATTGTAAAGCACCAGAACGGCCGAGCCGCTGATCAGGAGCAGGATGGCGGCGAAGGCCACGACGGCCTTGAGAATCGGGCGGGTGATGTCCACCGTGGTCCAGGCGGCGGCAAAGGCCAGCAGCGCGATGATCAGGATCTGCGCCCCCGCAGGAACGCGAACCGGGTTTGTCATCTTGTAGATCGAGTCGCGCAAGACGATGTCCGGCGTGGTGGAGATCCAGCCCGCGGCAAA
>JBMOHI010000403.1:0-2830 GCA_049317925.1 Terrimicrobiaceae bacterium | reverse complement strand
GCGAGCAGCGAGGTGAAGATGGACATGGCCCCGAGGCAGACATCCTTGATCATTTGAAACTGCGCTTCCACCCGGAGTTGGGCCATGAAGACCGAGCTGCCGATGGCGCACAGGGCGAAGACCAGTAAAATGTAAAACACCTTCTGCCGCACGAGATCGGTGAAGGTGTTGCGGGCAATGGCGCTGATACGGGTGACCATGGAACGGAGTAAAAGGATATTACACCTTGGCCGGCTTGGAAACGGTGAATCGTGTGCCGGTATCCTTGAAAGCCGCCGCGAGGGGGATGCGGCCTTTTTCCCGCCCGTCCAAAATGACGGTGCGGATGCCGCCGCCCAGAGCGAGTTGGACGGCCTCAAGTTTTGTCTTCATGCCGCCGACAGACATTTCGCCCTTCTCCGGGCGGACATAACGGAAGGCGTCCGTGATTTTTTTCACCACCGGAATGCGGCGGCCATCCTGATCGGTCAGTCCGTCAGAAGTGGTGAGCAGGAGCAGTGCTTTGGCGCGGACCAGCAGGGCGACTTCGGCGGAGAGCCGGTCGTTGTCACCGAAGCGGACTTCCTCGGTCGCCACGGAATCGTTTTCGTTGATGACGGGGACCACGTCGCGGGCGGCCAGCAGGCGGCTGAGCGTGTTGCGGGCATTCTGTCGGCGGGTGCGGCTGTCGATGTCCTCATGGGTGAGCAAAAGCTGGGCGACCTTGAGCCCATGAGGGCGGAACGAGGTGGCGTAGAGCCGCATGAGTTCCGGTTGCCCGGCGGCGGCACAGGCCTGTTTGCCGGGAAGGTCCTCGGGCCGGCGGTCAAGTCCGAGCGCATGGACGCCGGCGGCGATGGCGGCGCTGCTGACAATCACGCAGGAATGGCCCTCCTTGACCAAGGCGGAAACCTCTGCCGCGAGGCGGCGGAATTGCGCGCCATCAAGGGCGCGACCCGCCGAACGGGAGAGGATGCCCGTGCCGAATTTCAAAACAATACGCATACGGATTCGGAGTCGCGCTCCGGTTTGCTGGGTGACTGCTTAGCCCGGCAGGTTCTTGAGCAACTCCGCGTTGGTCGGATACTTGCGGATGAAGAACAACAACCGCTCGATGGCTTCGATGGGCTTGTGGCCGGCCAGTCCGCGGCGGATGACGCTGATCTTGTGCAGGTCTTCCGCGGAGAGCAGAAGTTCCTCGCGGCGGGTGCCGGAGAGGAAAATATCCACCGCCGGATAAATCCGCTGGTCGCTGATGTTGCGGGCCAGCACGAGTTCCATGTTGCCGGTGCCTTTGAACTCCTGGAAAATCAGGTCGTCCATGCGGCTGTTGGTCTCGATGAGGGCGGTGGCCATGATGGTGAGCGAACCGGCTTCCTCGGTGTTGCGGGCCGCGGCGAAAATTTTGCGCGGAATTTCCAGCGCACGGGAATCCACGCCGCCGGACATGGTGCGCCCGCCGCCACCCTGGGCGTTGTTAAAGGCGCGACCGATGCGGGTGAGCGAATCCATTAACACGAAGACGTCTTTGCCCATTTCGACCAGACGCTTGGCCCGCTCGGAAGCGAGTTGGGCGATGCGGGTGTGGGTCTTGATGTCGGAATCGTTCGAACTGGCCATGAGTTCCGCGGTCGGAACGGTGCGGCGGATTTCGGTGACTTCCTCGGGGCGTTCATCGACCAGCAGGATGATGAGTTTCATCTCCGGGTGGTTCTTTACCACGGCGTCGGCGATGTGCTGGAGCAAAGTGGTTTTCCCGGTGCGGGGCGGCGCGACGATGAGACCGCGCTGGCCCTTGCCGATGGGCGTCATGAGATCCATCACGCGGGTGGTGTAACGCTCGGTCACCGTCTCGAGCGTGATGCGCTTGTTCGGACTGATGGTGGTCAGTTCCTCGAAGACGGGTAGGCTCTGGAAGTTGTCCGGATTCTCGCCTTCAATTTCGAGGAGCTTGTAAAGCTGGGGTCCGCGGCTGCCGCGGCGGGTCTCGCCTTTGATCCACATCCCGTCGCGCAGGGCATGCTTGCGCACGACTTCCGGTGTGACGAAAACGTCGTTGTTCGACTGGGAAAAATTCCGGCGGGGTTCGCGCAGGAATCCAAAGCCCTTGCCCGAAACCTCGACGATGCCCTCGGCGAAAACTGGAGGTTCGACCGGGCGCTGGGGTTCCCGCGCCGGCGGCTCGGCCGGTTGGGGGGGCGGATTGGCGGGAGCGGTGGCAACGGGTTCCGGCGCGGCGGCTGGCGTAACGGCCGCGATGTCATTGACCTGTTCGGTGGCTTCCTTGGGAACTTCGATCTCCGGGGCGGGCGTCTGTGCGCTGGGGGCGGACTCCGCGCCGCTCTCCGCGGGCTCAGCCGCAGGCTTGCGGGTGCGGCGTTTCGGGGCGTCCGTATTGGCGGGCCGGCGGGTCTTTTTGGCCGGAGCGGATTCAGTGGATTCCGCAGGGGCGGCTAGATTCGTGTTTTCGTCTGTCATGGCTGATTAAATTTTTCCCGCGCGCTGGCGGAGGGATTCAGGAGAGGTCAAAATGGTTAGGGGAAGAACTTCGAGTTTCGGCCCGGCCTTGGCTTTGTCGTTCCGAAGGACGGATTGCCCGCACCGGGGCTTGCCGCGGTGCAGAACGGTCCGGAGAGCGTGGCATAAAGAGCTCTCCGGGATTGCTGGACTTTCGACCCGTTGCAGTGGCCGGCCATGAGGGTATGTGGTTATGGGAATCCTAAAGCCTGCCTCGGAGCGCCTTGTTTCGGCTGCACCCAACCGGCTTCGGGTTGGTTAAAAGAAATCCTGACGTTGCGTGATGGTTTCGATTTGAAGAGCTCCTCTCGAGGGAGGCGCATCAGGTCGAATG
>JBMOHI010000402.1:0-2832 GCA_049317925.1 Terrimicrobiaceae bacterium | reverse complement strand
GGAGCCTATGGGTTCGATCCGGAAGTGTGGGCCGGCCTGCCCGTGCGCACGACGGCTCCCGGCAGCTATGAGATCCTCACCGGCCATGCCATGGATGATTTCGCCCAATCCAAAATCGCCGCTACCAACAAGGAGTTGGTGGACGAACGGGCGATGGTGGCGGAGATGCTGGGGTAGGCGCCGACTCACCCTGTTGAGGCGCTGAACGGCGACTGAGCGCGGTTACATCTCTTTTCGCACGCGCTCCGCGATGCGGGCGATGTCCTCATCGGTCGGCAAGCGCGGCGCCGGCATTGTCCCGGCGGAGAGGTTCTGCCGGCGGATCTCGCCGCCCTGCCAGATCCAGGCCTCCTCGCCGTAGGGACCGACCAGCCGTGGATCGCTCCACGTGTGGATGGCGAGCAGACGGGGATTGACCGCAGCCGCGATGTGCATGGGGCCGCTGTCCACGCTCACCACAAAGGCGGCGGCGCGGATCAGCCAGATCAGTTCGTCGAGGGAAGTGAGATTGAGCAGATTGACCGTGTTCTCCGGAGCGGCTTTCCGCAGTTCTCCCATTCCGGCCAGCACGACGGGAAGGGGATGCAAGGCCCGGCAGAGTTCGGACACATGTTTTTGTGAGAGGGATTTCCCGCTTCCGCGCGCGAAGGGGTGGAGAAGGACGAAGGGGGTTTTTGGCAGGACGTGCGCGGGCCGGATTCCGGGTGGGAGAAAAAATTCCGGCGTTTCGACTTTTGGCAGGCCCAGAGTTTCGAGGGTGCGCAGATAGCGGAGCACGGAATGTTCGCCGGGCCTGACGGCTGATACGTCCTTATAGAACCAGCGGGCCCCTTCCCGCGCATCGGCCAGGCCCACGGTGCGGTCCGCTCCGCTGAACCTAGCCATCAAGGCACTGCGCAACAACCCCTGGAGATCGAGGGCAACGTCGGGACGATTCTTGCCGAGTCCCAGCATCCAGGGGATGGAGCGGAGGGCACCAGCCGGGCCGCGGAAGCTCTGGCGCGGAAAAACGACGGTTCGTTCAATGGCGGGATTTCCCGCGAGCAGGGGTTGCCAGCGTTCGTCCACCAGCCAGGTGATTTTCGTGTCCGGGCGGAATCTCTTGATCGCAGCGGCGCAGGGCAGGGCGTGGATGATGTCCCCGAACGAGCCCGGCTTGATAAGGAGCAGCGTGTTCAGGGGCGCGGGAAATTATCGTCCGACGGCCAGGCGCTCGGCTAATTTGCGCGGCAGGCCGGCTTCGATGATGGCAGCTTGCGCGGCGGGCAGATCGTATTCGATGCGGCGGAGTTGCAGTTCGCCGGTCGTGGTATCGTAGATGCAGTAGGCCGAGCGCCAGTCGCCGTCGCGGGGCTGGCCGACGCTGCCGACATTGATGAGGTACCGTTTTCCTGATTGCAGGACGAGGACGTCGAGGGGAATGGTGCGCACGCTGCCGTCGCGGACGTAGGCCTTGGGCGAGTGGGTGTGGCCAATGAAACAGACCGAGGTGTGTTGATAGCTGAAGCTGGCGGCGGCATCGAGTTGGTTGAAAACGTAGCCCCACTTGTGCGGCGTATCGAGCGTGGCGTGAACAATGGTGAAATCACGGACCTGGCGTTGCAGTCGCAGCGAACGCAGCCACTCCTTGTCCTCGCTGGTCAGTTGCTCGCGCGTCCACGTCATGGCCTCCTCGGCCAGCGGATTAAATCCTTCCTGGTCTCCAAGCATGGACGCTTGTTCGTCGTGGTTGCCCTTGACGACGGGACATTCCAACTGGCGCACAACGTCGATGCATTGTTTGGGAAAGGCGTTGTAGCCGACCACATCGCCCATGCAGACGTAATGAGTGCAGGCCTGTTCCTTGGCGTCGGCCATGACAGCGTCAAGAGCATGAAGATTGGCGTGAATATCGCCGAAGATTGCAAAGCGCATGAGGGAGAGAGGTGAACCTTTAGGGTTGCGGGGAATTTATTCGTTGTTGCGGGGGAACATCCAGTTTCTTTTCCAGTTCCGTGAGAGTCGAGATGAGACTGGGTTTTCGTTCGTCCGGTCCCTTGTCATAAAGTTTCTTCAGCAAATCGTAGGCTTCCCGTTCGCGGCCCGGGCATTTGGCCATCTCGTAGCCGGCGAAGCGCGCGATGTAGGGCGGCGAATCGGCGGACTGTGAGGCCTGCAGAAACGCCTCGGCCGCGCCGCAATGGTCCTCCAGTTTGTCGCGGAGCAACACCCCGAGACGTTCCTTGAGGAAATAGCTGTCGGGATTGTTCTTGATGCCGCGTTCGAGGTAGTCGCGGCCGAGCTTGAAGTATTGGCGCTGATTGCGGATGCGCAGGGCTTCGCTCGGCTGCGTTTTGTCGTCCAGCGCCGCCACGCTGGCATTCCAGGCCATGTGCCAGCCGGCCATGTCCCAGTACAACAGTGAGCGCGGCTGCAGGGTGGTGACGGTGTCGAAGAGTCCGGCCATCCGGCCCCATTCGGTGCGCTCCCACGCGTTGTGGGCCTCGATCCAGAGATAGGCGGCGAGGGGAGAGCGGAATCCGCTCAAGGCGGCGAGAAAACCCATTTGTCCGAGGCGCTCGCGCAGGTCCAGATCGAGAGTGGTCTTGCGCAGGCCGGCAGTTTTCTGGGTGGCATCGAGATTCCGCTGAAATGGAATCATGGCCGCGCCGAAAACCGCCAGCAACAGGATGGCGAGGGCCTTGCGGGTCATAGTTCGCGTCCGGAAAAAACGAAGGCCGCGAGGGCGAAATACACCGCGACATAAGTCCAGCCCAAGGCGAACGTTTCGAGAAAGACATTCCAGGGAATGGCCGCGCCTGCGATCATGTCATCGGCCAGATTGAAAGCCTG
>JBMOHI010000401.1:0-2835 GCA_049317925.1 Terrimicrobiaceae bacterium | reverse complement strand
TTGGCCGGCACATTGCGGCTGAATGCCGGAGCCATGATCATCGGTTCCGACACCACGGGCGAGGCGGTGGAGTTCGCTGAATCCCCCTTGGGCGGTGACGCCGTTCTGCGCGTCGCAATTGCGCAGGTCATCCTGCCGGAATCGGGTCCGATCTTTCCCGGCGGGGTGAAACCCGACGTGGCCATCTCGTTGCCGCGTGACGTGCAGGAGGAGATCTTCCGGCAGAGCAAGGAAAAGGGCGTGAGCCAGTTTGTGTTCGAGACCGAACGCAAGCGCATGAGCGAGGCTTCGCTCGTGGCCAACATGAATCCGGAAATTGATTCCGCCCAGGCCGCCCAGCGGGAACGGGGCCGGGCTCCTCAGTTGCGCGACACCGTCCTGCAACGCGCGGTCGACCTTGTCACCGCCATCAATTTCTACCGGACCAAGAAGTAGCGGCTGTAGCCGCCCCGCTTCGTTGGGGCGTTTCTACAACACCCAAAACATCCCGAATCCCAGCCAGAGCGGAATCGTAATCAGCCCGATCAGCGAAGTGCCGATCACGACCTGCAAGGCCACGGGCACATCGCCATCGTGGGCCTTGGTCACCACAATGGGAAAAATGGCGGCAGGCATAGCCGCTTGCAAAACCAGCACGGCCTTGAGCGGATGATCGAGCGGAACGAGCCGCGCAAAGAGCAGGATCAAAATCGGAACCACTCCGATGCGGATGACGGTGGCGGCGGAAATTGTGCGGCTGCTGTGACGCAGGGATTCCTTGTTTAAATGATCCGCAATCAAGGCCCCGCTCAGCAGCAGGGCCATGGGAACCGCGCAGGCGCCGAGGAGATGAAACGTCGTATCCACGGCGGCCGGGATCCATTTTTCCGCGGAGAGGGCATTCAGCAGAATCGCGACGGGAATGGCCACCATCGGCGGATTGACCGCGCGCCACCAACTCCCGCGTTCCGCGTGTCCGGTCAGTTGCCAGAGCGCGACGCTCCAGAAAGCAATTTCCACTCCGAGATAGAACGCGAACAACACGCCCATTGTATCGCGGTCAAACAGCGCGGCGCAGAGGGGGAGGGGAATGTAGCCGTAATTTTGTAGCGAGGTGGTGTAAACGAACGTCCGGCGTTTCGTTCCCTCCGGAATCCGGAAAATCCGCGCCCCCAGCCGTGCGGCCATGATGCCAAGAACGACCGAGGCAAAACCAAGAACCGGCGGCAGGATCCAGTTGGCGGGATTGGCCAGCACTTCGTTTCCCACGATGGTGTCGAAGGCCAGGCAGGGCGCGAGCAGCACCACCACCACGCGCGTCAGCGAACGGTCCGCCTCGGCCGTGAGCACGCTGATCTTGCGCATGAAATAGCCGGCCAGCATCACGACGAAAACCGGCGCGACGATTTGGAGGAGGAAAAGAAACTGCGCGATCACGCGGTCAGCGGAAGATCAGATTGCAGATGATGACCGCCGTCACCACTCCGGCAAAGTCCGCCACCAGTCCGGCCGGAACCGCATGCCGGGTGCGGCGGATGGCCACTGATCCGAAGTAAACCGCCAGCACGTAAAACGTCGTCTCGGAGCTTCCAATGATCGTTGCGCCCATGCGCGCGATGAGGCTGTCCGGGCCATACACATCCACTAACTCCGCAAAAATTCCATTGGCCCCGCTCCCGCTCAACGGACGGATCAACACCAGCGGCAGAAGCTCCGGCGGGAAGTGGAGCGGCTGGAGAATGGGCGAGAGAAGATTGGTGAAAATCTGCTGCCCGCCCGCCGCGCGGAACATCGCCACCACGCAGATGATCGCCACGAGATACGGGATAATCCGCACCGCCACTTGAAAGCCTTCCTTGGCCCCCTCGACGAATTCCTCGTAAACCGGAACCCCCCGTGCGGCCGCGTAGAGCGGAAACATGGTCAGGATAAATGGAATCGCCAGTAGCGAGATCGTCTCGACCGCGCGGAGGAGCGGATGTTTCATGATCCATTCCGGTGGAAAAGCGAAGGCTTCCTTGCCCACGGCCAGAAACTGCCGTGAGGCATTGGCTACGTTTTCGAACTGAGCAGGAAAAAACGCCATGAGGACAAAGAGGGTGGCGAATCCGGCCAGCGCGAGAACAAGGCCGACGGTTGCCCATGGCTTGAGCGGATGCACCGGAGATTCGCTTTCCTCCTCCGCCCCGGCTGCGGGAGTTTCCGCTTTGGGTGAGGTCAGCGGAGGGAGCGCAAAAGCAGGGAGTTTCTCCAGCGTTTTCACCACGATCACGGCAACTACGGTGGAGCAGACAGTGGCAAAGAAGGAGGTGCCGATGATGGCGGTCGGATTGGCCGCGCCCTTGGCCGCGAGGATGCCGACGGTGGTGGCGGGAATGAGCTGGATCGAACTGGTGTTGATGGCCAGGAAGGTGCACATCGCGTTGGTGGCCGTGCCGGGGCGCGGGTTGAGTTTTTCCAGATCCTGCATGGCGCGGAGGCCGAGCGGGGTCGCGGCATTATTCAACCCGAGCATGTTGGCCGCCATGTTCATCACCATCGAGCCCATGGCGGGATGATTGGGCGGAACTTCGGGGAATAACCACCTCAGGATCGGACGAAGTGCCCGGGCCAGGATCAGAACCAGGCCGGATTTTTCGGCCAGCCGCATCACGCCCAGCCACAGCGCCATCACCCCGGCCAGCGGCAGGGCCAGGGTCATGACTGCCGTTTTGCAGGCCTCGAAGGCTGCCGCAGTGACCTCGCCAAGTTGGCCGGACAGTCCGCCAAGCACGACGGAAAGCAGGATGAGTCCGAGCCAGATCCAATTGAGCATGAGACGGGATTTGTCTCACGCGAAGGCGCGAAGGCGCAAAG
>JBMOHI010000400.1:0-2838 GCA_049317925.1 Terrimicrobiaceae bacterium | reverse complement strand
GCCACAAAAGGCAGCCCGGTCTGGGCCGCGATGTGAGCGGCGGCACGGTCGCCGAATTCCGGATGAGAGTTCAACCCTGTGCCCACCGCAGTACCGCCGATGGCCAGAGCATACAAACCGGGCAGCGCACTCTCGACCCGCTTGAGATCATCATCAAGCATGGTGACGTAGCCGGAAAATTCCTGTCCGAGCGTCAGCGGCGTGGCATCTTGCAAATGGGTGCGGCCGATTTTGACAATGGTGGCGAACGCCTTGGCTTTGGCATCCAGCGTGTCGCGCAAGCCGCGCACGGCCGGGAGCAATTCCGCCACCACCTCACAGGCCGCGGCGATGTTCATCGCGGTGGGAAAGGTGTCGTTGGACGACTGCGACATGTTGACGTGGTCGTTGGGATGGATCGGTTGCTTGGAGCCCAGGACGCCGCCGGCTATGGCGATGGCGCGATTGGAGATCACTTCGTTGGCGTTCATGTTGCTCTGGGTTCCGCTGCCGGTCTGCCAGATGCGCAGGGGAAAATGATCGTCGAGTTGGCCGGAGATGACCTCGTCAGCCGCTTGTACAATGAGCTGACATTTTTCATCCGGGAGTTTGCCAAGGTCGCGATTGGCCAGGGCGCAAGCCTTTTTCAAAATGCCGAGGGCACGGATTAACTCGGGCGGCTTGATGTCGTTGCCGATGTCAAAATGAACGAGCGAACGGGCGGTCTGCGCGCCCCAGTAGCGATCATGCGGCACCGAAATGGCGCCCATCGAGTCGGTTTCCACGCGGTGGGTTTCGGACGGAGAGAGAGGATGAGAACTCACAGGGAAAAACTACGACGATCGCGGCCGGGTGAAAAGCAGCAAGTCGCCGGGTCGTGCGAAGGGCTGCGCAGAGGCAGCACTACGTGGCCGCGTTCGCGAGAACGTGGCGGGATCGACCCGGAGCGGTCAGGCCGCCGATTTGGGAGAGAAGGGTTTGCGGCGGGCCGGAAAAATCTTGGTCGGCGCGGTCACGGGAGTGATGGGGATTTTTCCATTGGCCGCGGCGGCGGGAGGCTCCTCCTCTTCCTCCTCCTCGAGGGAAACATCCTCATCGGGACGATTCTCCAGGTAATCCCGCAAGCCGTTAGGCAGAGTGGGCTGCGGCTGGGTCCAACCGGCTTCACGCAGACGCGCAAGGTCGGCCTTTTCCGGCTGGGGCGAAGGGATGGCGGCTGGCGATTGCGACCATTCGATGACCGGCTTGCGGCCCAGCACCTCGAAGACAGCCCGGGCCAGTTCCGCCACCGTCGAAGAGGTGCCCGAACCGATTTCGTACAAGCCGGCCGATTCCTCGCTTTCGGCCAGAAAAACGGCCATGCGCACAGCCTCGCGCACGTGCAGGAAATCATGACGGCGGGCACCCTCCGGGGATTCGGGGCGGAAATTTTCCGGCAGGACGATGCTTCCGGTCTCCGCGATCTGTTCTTGAATCAGCTTTACCAACCCGTAAATCGAATCGTCCCGGCGTTCGTGGAGGCCGAAGAGCCGATAGTGCTTGAGCGACAGAAAACTTCGCGCGGGCAAACGGGCGGTGGCATAACGGTCGAAGAGGTTGGCCAGCACTCCGGGCCGGGTCTCGGGACGCAGATTTTCCGGACGTCCGAGGGCGAGATCCCTGCGGTTCGGGGCGGGACCAAGCGAGCAGGCCGACGAGAGGTTGATCAACCGGCCCCCCGACTCGGCGACATGCGAAACAAGGGACTTCGGCAGGGCCAGCGGGGCCTCCTTTCCATCCCATCCGGCCAGATAGAAGACATGGGAAAACGACCCCGGACCCCGCGTGCGGCTGCCCAGATTGGCGGAGAATTCCTCCGGACTTAGAAGATCCTCGAAGCGCAGGGCGGGCAGATTTTTCCAGCGTTCATCGTCAAGGGAGTCCACCATGACAATTTCCCGGATCCCGCGGTGGTTGAGATGGCGAACGAGGGCCGCTCCGAAAAAATCCATCCCGCCAACGACCAGGATCCGCCGCAGTTTCGTGGCCTGTTCCGGCAAGCCAGCCGGACGGATGGAGAATGTCGGGGAGGCGGATGGACTGTCTTTCTGCGAACTTTCCCTGGGAGGCCGCTCCTTCGGAGAAACTTCCTTCAACGGGGTCGCCGGCGCGGAGGGACGAACCTTATCGTCACGCCGAGGCGCATCAGGATTGAGTTCCGCGTTGATCCGCGTCTTGAGGTCGAGGAAGGCGCTGCGGAGGTCTGCGAATTGGTTCGCAAGGACTTTCCGGACCCGCCGGAATTGTCGACGTGCTTCAGTCCAGTATTCATCAATCACCGCCTTGTCGAAAATGCCGGAACGCTTTTTCTTCGGGCTTCTCTTGATCCGGGAATTCCCGTCAGCCTTCTGAATCTCCGCTTCCTGCGATGAGGATGGCTTCTCCTCCTGCGCTTCCTTGTCGTTCTCCATACAGCCGGCGGTAACTATAAATTCGGTGCCTGCCCGCGTGGCAAGATTTCAAATCCCGGGTCTATCCGCGGGCGATGATGTCACGGGAGGCGCCTAGTTGGCGGCGGGTTCGGGTTCCGATGCAGGCGAAAGAGTCTTGAAGCCCAACTTCTCGCCGTCGCGTTTGACCTGGATGGTTTCACCCGACTTGATAGTGCCTCTGAGCAACTCTTCGGCCACGGGGTCCTCCAGGTATTTCTCGACCGCGCGACGCATGGGCCGCGCGCCGTATTGGGGATCGTAGCCTTTATCAATCAGGAACTCCTTGGCCGTGTCATCCAACTGAATGTGGATGTTGCGGGTGCGGATGCGCTCGACCACCTTGGACACTTCCAAATCCACGATCGTGATGAGATCGGGTTTGGTCAGG
>JBMOHI010000399.1:0-2846 GCA_049317925.1 Terrimicrobiaceae bacterium | reverse complement strand
CGGAGAAGGATTTCAGTCTCGATTTTTCCGCCTTCGATCTGGTGGAGAAACTGCCCGCCGACGCTTTCAAGGTCGCGGAGAGCGGTATTTCACCCGCCAACCTCCGTCAGGTTCAGCGGAGCTTCGAAGCCGCCCTTGTCGGCACGTCGCTCCTGCGCGATGAACGGGGTATTCGCGTGTGTCTAAACGAATTTGAGCAGTCCCTTGCCGGCTTGGCAGAATAACACCCCCGGCTTCTCCGAACGGTCGACGCGTTTCGCGGGTAAATGATTCCCGGCGCGAACGAATTTCCAAAGGCAACGGTATCCCTTCAGGCGAAAAAAACAGCCGGGCCATTGCTGACCCGGCTGTCGGTGTGAACTCTCGATTGGGGCCGTTGGCCTTTGCCAACGCCCGCGCCCTGCCTCAAGCGCGGCAACGCCTTCTCAAAAGCAGAGCGGCTCCGGCCATGGCGAGGAGCAGGGAAGTCGTTGGCTCGGGGACTGCGGAAATGCGTCCGCCGGAGATGCTTTGCTGAATGGCATACTCCGGTTTAAAGCTTGCCACATCAAACGCAGGGTTTCCCGCCGCCATGAATTGCATGTAGGATTGCAATGCGTTTTGATCGGTCACGCCCAGAGAGGTGAAGGAATACAGCTGCGAGAGGTACGTGGAAGTTCCCCCGGAAGCGGTGCGGAAATACTGGTCACCCCCGTTGGCCAGAAAGCCCAGCGTGGCCACGTCGACAGTCGTGCTGGTCGGGTCCACCAGCCAGGTGCCGGCGGTCAGGTAAGGAGTGCTTCCAATGGTGATGTCGAGAATCCGGTTTCCGCCCGCCGTGGGCACACCCGCGTTGTTGAACAGGAACCCCGGCTGGGAGATGTCGTAAACGACGGAAAAGCCGGCGATGTGGGCAAAACGGCCTTCGCCACTGACCGGCGTGATGCCACTGCCGGGGTCGGAGTCCGTGGTGCGGGAGTAGGAATTCTCCAAGAGCAACTTAAGGTCGGAGAGTTTGACGTCCTCGACCACGGAAACAAAGTTTCCGAACGGGGAAACATTGAACGTGCTCAGCTTGCTGACATTGCCCGCGGCGATGTTAGCCCGAATGCCGCCGCCGTTGACCAGCGCGATCACCGGACTATCGACACCGAAGGTCGAGGCGAGTCCTTGGGCGGAATGCAGAATTCCATCGGCCACCAAATTCCCAAGGTTCGTCTCACGTGAACGGATCGTCGGGGATCCGCCGTGCAAAAGCTGCACCGAGGTGTCGGCCAGGTCCTGGGCGGCGAGACCGCTGACATAGCTTGCGACAGGGGTGATCACTTCGGTCTGGATGGTGGCGTTGGCTGTCACGCCATGAGTGGCATCAGCGGTTGTGCTGGCAACGCGCTGGGGCCCGGAAGAGTTATCCACTGCGGTCAGGGTGCCAGACGCGCTAAAGTTCAGGGTCACCCGCCCGAGATATCCATAGTTACCTCCCGTGGTGACGATCGGAACGGGATTTCCCCCGAGGTCATTGACCGTGCTGGTCAAGGGATAGTTATTCGGTGTGCCGGTGAGGCCCCCGGAAAGCGTCGCGGCACTGTCGCCCGGAATCAGACCCGTAACCGCCGTGTTGGCTGGCGCGTTGGAGTCATAGACGGTGAGCGGCGATGTCGCCGACGGATTGCGAAGAATCTCGTCCCCGCCTCCCGCAATGATCAAATCCACTCCGGGATTAAGGCTCGAGACCAGCGCGTTGTCCGAGGAAAGCCCCTGTAAATGACCAGCGAGAATGATGTGATCGACGCCCGCGGTCTGGAGATTCGCGATCTGGGTGTTCACCGCAGCCGCCACCGGATTGACCACCACTCCGCCCGGCGAGGAAACGAAGGGGAGGGTGTCGGTTGTGACGCCAATGATGCCAACCGTTTTCGTCCCACCCCCGGCGACGGAAACTGTAACGGTCTTGGTCGGCGCTATGCGACCAGCGGTGACATGGGCTTGCAAGGCGGTCTCAGCCGAAAAATCGAGGTTCGAACTGAGATAAGTTGTCGCGTTGGTGGTTTGGGCGTCGGAGATAAACTCCGCCAGGACGCCCGGACCGAAATCGAATTCATGATTTCCGAGAATCGAGGCGTCATAGCCCATCCGGCTGATGGCCAGCGCATCGTAAAAAGTGCGGCTTCCGGGCGCGCCGGAGTCGAGGCTGGCTTGAAATTGCGGGCCAGCCAGAAATGTATCTCCCGCGAAAATTGAGACAACGCCATGGTTCAGTCCCTGATAATATGAGCGGGTCTCATCAAGCATGGTGGCGAAACGTGCCGCTCCACCGTACTCGCCGAGGGCATCGGTGTAGCTGGTCAGGCGGGATTCGCCGTCGTTGTTGTGCAGAATGGTGAGGCTGTACTGGGCCTGCAGCAAGCCCGGTCCGGCAAGGGTCAGGATGACGCCAAGCAGAGCGCACCGAAGGGATGATGGTTTCATAAGCGATGGTAGTTTGTTTGAACGGTGTTGATGGTTGATAACGGCGAAAGCCGGACGACATCATTGGAGGTCGCTGGCAAACAACGCCGAACGGCCGACACCCAAAGCGCTGGAAGGAAAAACCACTTCGAATGTCGGCGGAAGAAAGAAATAATGACAACTTCGTAACGGAAATCTCCGCCCGGGCTGACGGGAATCCGCATCGCCAGCGAAGGCCACGCGTCTCCGCGCAAGACATTCTCAACCTACGCGAGGCCGATCATACTCATGGGCAAAAGAACGCGATCAGCGGACGATTTCTCCAGAGGGGCAGAATACGCCCTTTAGCCGTGGCTCGACAGCAGATTACTTCCCGGTGAGTTCAATCTCCACTCCGCTGGGCGTGACGGTGACTTCGG
>JBMOHI010000398.1:0-2851 GCA_049317925.1 Terrimicrobiaceae bacterium | reverse complement strand
CTTTGCTTCGGACTCAAAGAACGTGACGATTGCACTTCGTTGACAATCACCTCATCATGCTCATCCGACGAAAAGTCCGCTCTGCCTTTTTCTGAAGCGAAATCAGGAGTTCCAGAGATGAGCCATGACATTTTGAGGTTTCTCGGTTTTCGTGGTTGAAAAATGGAAATATATAGTTTCCTATTGCGTTTGTTGTAACAAACTGTTTTTCGTCCCTCCTCCATGCCCTCACCGTTAAACGACCCTGCCTCTGGCATCTCCGATACGAGAAAAGACTATCGTCCGGCAATGACGGTGCGCTCGGTGGTGGCGTCTGTATTGGGGTTGGTCCTGATGGCTCTGGTGATTCAGTGGTCGACCGTTTGGCTGGGGATGAATTCCTCCTCCGGGGAGTATGGGCTGGCGCTGCCGGGGGTGAGTTATTTTCTGGTGCTGTTGGGGGCGGGAGCGTTGCTGGCGATTTGCTGCAGGCGGTGCCTTTTGACGCGGGCTGAGTTGCTGTGTGTTTTTTATGTTTTGATGCTGGCGGCGCCGTTGATGACCCAGGGGTTCTGGCACCGGGTGTTGACCATCACGGCGACGATTCCGCGAACGGGCGATTTTGCGAAGTTGCAGTTTTTGAGTGACCGACTTTGGCCGCATGGACCGAATCTCTTGGCCTCTGCTGCGGATGAGATCTTGGCACTCGATCCCGCGAGCGGGGTGAAGGTGCGGGAGTTTGCCATTCCCGTGACCGGTAAAAGCGGGAGCGGATTGGTGCCCGGCGAACCCTATTTGCTGTCGTTGGAAACGCGGGTGGCGAGTCTAGATGCGGATGCCTTTTATTACGTGCGGCTCGTGCGTCCGGATGGCAATTGGCAGGAAGTTTTCCGCTCGCGTCAAACCGGGGGCCGGGGCGGGGCGGTTCGTGAAGGCTTTTTCCCGCAGGGGGCGTATGGGGTGACTTTTGCCAGACTGGAAGAGGGGGATTCGGCTGTCCTCCAAATTGGTTTGCAGGGCACGGGACGGCTCGAAATCCGGCATCCCCGCTTGGTGAATGTTTCGGCACTGGAGTTCGCTTACAGCGGGCTGGAGCAGGTGCCGGCGGAAATTTACGATGCGCTGCCGGCGGAAGACCGGGCGGGCTTGGTGCGGCGGCCGGAAAGTCTTTGGAGTGCGCAAGGTCTGGGATTCCTGCTTGCCGGGGGCATTCCGCTTGCCGATTGGGCGGTCCCGTTGGCGGCTTGGGGAAGTTTCATCGGACTGTTGTTGCTCGGCGCCTTGGCCATCAATGTCATCATGCGTCGGCAGTGGGTGGATGGAGAAAAATACCCGCTTCCGTTGGCGCGGATTCCGGCGGCACTGATCGGGGAACCCAATGATCCCGGCGCGGCGGGGGCGGTTTGGCGCAATCGGGGAATGTGGGCGGGAGTGATCCTCGGGCTGACGTGGGGATTGCTCAAAGGGTTGCACTTTTACAATCCGGCCATTCCCGACACAGGAGTGCGGATCGACCTGGCGCCGTATTTCGGCCCGTCCTGGGGTAATTTTTGGGAAGGGGTATTTTTCGAGGTGGTGGCGATCTTCGTTGCGGTGGCAGTTTTTGTGGAACTCAACGTGCTGATGAGCCTGATCGTCGGGTTCTTTGCCTTCCGGGCCTTGACTTGGTTGGGCACGCTCACCGGGCTGAACGCCTTGCCGGGGTATCCTTACGGACCGCAACAGCAGGCGGCGTCCTTTTTTGTTTACGGTGTTTTGGTTTTGATCCTGGCACACAAGCATCTCGGACAAACCATCAAAGAAGCGCTGCGTCTCTCGCTGACTCCGGTGGAAAAGCGGGAAGTGATCAGCTATCGCACGGCTTACCTGCTGCTGGTGGCCGTGCTACTGGGCTCATTGGCGTGGGCATCGTGGGTCGGAGTTTCTTTAACCGGGATGCTGATCCTGATTGGCTTCCTGCTTTTGGTGGCGCTGGTGGCTGCCAAATTCCGGGCGGAGGCCGGGGTGCCGTATGGTAATTTTACCCCCGCCAATCTCGCCTTGGTGCTGATGCTGCTCGGGGGCATTCCGTTTTTCGGGGCGGAGGTCGTGCTGCTGACCTTTCTGGCCAGCTTCATTTTCTCGATGGCGGTATTCTTCCTCATTCCCGGCGCCCAGTTGGAAATGCTGGAACTCGGCAGGCACTACCGCGTCCGAACAAGGGATTTGCTGGGTATGATGGCCTTGGGAATTGTGGGTGGATTGCTGGTCGGTGGGTGGGTCTTTCTGGGACACGCTTACAGCGCGGGCGGAGAGACCATGCGCTACACGTGGGCCTTCGGCTCGAAGGTCTGGTATTTCTCGGATTTCAATGCGGCGCTGGCCGCCGCGGCACCCGAGGCCACGTCGGCCGCCGGCGGGTGGAATCCTTCACATTGGGCCTACCTGTTTGGCGGCGTCGTCACGGCGATTCTGGCGGTGCTGCGGCAGCTGTTCGCCGGATTTTGGATGCACCCGATCGGCTTTATCCTCGGGCCCTCGTCTTTTAGCCAGATGATCTGGGGCAGCCTGCTGCTGGCGTGGCTGCTGCGTTTCCTTTTTGTGCGTTTCGGCGGAGGTCTCGCCGTCCGGACGAAGTTGCAACCGTTCTTCATCGGCGTGTTTTTGGGAGCTTGTGGCAGTTGGGTTCTCTGGTTTGCCGTCGGAACGGTTCTGCAGTCCCGAGGGGTGGAGTTGATTTACGGAGGGCTGCCGTGAGCGAAAATCCGCAACGTCAACCGCTCGTGCCTGTCGGAATCCCCGGTGTTGTTGCTTTGCTGCTGGTCCTTTTACTCGGTGTGGCCGGAGTCGTCCTGCTCATTGCCCCGCCGGTGCAGCCGCAAGGCCGTCCGGC
>JBMOHI010000397.1:0-2857 GCA_049317925.1 Terrimicrobiaceae bacterium | reverse complement strand
AGACACACCCCGCGCAGCGTCCAAGCTGCAGTGCGGCACCAATTGCTGGTCACCAGCCGACGATGAGCTTCGGCATCAAAGCCACTTCCGAGCCGGTGGTGCAACGGAATTTGGACCAACCAGGTCGATGCCCAGTTGAAGGCCAAGGGAACCAGACTCGCAAGAAACCACGGGTTCAGAAAACCCAGATACAGGAGCCCCACAGCCGTCCCCAACTCCACCAACATTAGCGGAGCCACGACCCATGTGATCTGGCGTCCATGACGTTGATGGTAGGTCCGAAAAGTTTCCCGCCCGACCTGCGCGAACAGCGGGTAGTGCACCACTTGGATCGTCCAAATCAGCCCGACCAGTGCCCAAGTGGCCGCACTGTGGATGGCGAGAAGCGCACTCACGAGACGGACGCCAACCGACCCAACGCGACGTAGTCGGGACGTACTGCAGCATCCGCGTGCGCGAATCTTTTCACCACGCGACCATCCCGAATTAGAAAGACACCGGGCATTTGCATGGCATCGCCATCGGGCGCGCCAACCGCATGGCCCGCAAAAAACGCCCGAACTCCCCGCCGCCACACATCCCAACCCAACAACTGCGTGAGCCGCCCTCTTCGGAGTCCGAGCGCGCGATAAAGCGTGCGACCCGGGTCCGAGATTGCGGCCACATCGCCGAGTTGGTACGTCGCCGCGAATCGCGCAAACGAATCCGGGCTTCCCATGTGGACCAACGCGAGTCGCGTTCCATCTGCTTCGATGCGGGCGCGACTGGCCGCCAGATCCGCCATGGCTTCCCGACAAAACGTGCAGCCCGAGTGCCGGAGAAACACCACCAACACCGCGTGCTTTCGAGAGAGTTCCGCCAGGCTCGTGCCATCCTGTGTGCGCGCCCCGGCGAGCGCGGTCACCTCATCCAAAATCTCCCCGTCCTCGCTCAGAAATTCATCCCACGCATATTTCAAAATCAACGCAAATGGCACCCACCAAATGAGATCGTTCGTCACACAATTCCACGCAAACGCCCACGGCAGATCCCCATTCCAAAGCGCCTGCACCATTCCCAGCGGACCAAATACCTTACCCAAAAACCCAACCAGCACGATCGGCCAGTGCCGCGCCGGATCGAAGGCCGCAATCGCATAACCGATTCCGTAAACCCCCACAATCATCCCAATGCATTGCCAAAATTGCGGATAATTCGGCAGCGGCATTCCCAGCCACTCGAACATCGCATTGGGAAACAAGACCGCAAACGCGCCCCAAAGAATGTTGTAGCCGCCCGCCGCCAGCAGCACGTTGCGCATCCACCGCGGAGCCGGTTTCTTTTGAAAATGCGTCACGGGTAAAAATCGCCGCCCCGGCCCCCCTTCAAGTGTTCTTCCAAGAGTCGCCGATGCTTCGTCACCCGCCCACTCACGCGCTTTCTCCAAAGACGAAAACTTGAGGGCTTCAACTCTCGCCGCATCACCTCAATCACTTCCCCCTCCCGCAACCCCGTTCGTGTTTTGATCTCCTCAAAACTCATCCGGTCCGCCCAAGCCAGACGAATCACGCTGGAAATTTGTTCAGCACCAAGAGCCGTTTTCATCACTGCTTCACAGGGCCTGAAAGGTTGTTCATCAGGTTTTGCACGTCTTCCATTACGCCTCACACGTGATTCGAGACGCAAAACCAAGGCGAAACGTCTGTCCGAGTCAGACCTCTACGACGATTCTCAAACCGAAAACGATCTACTTCACGGACGCGAGTTCCGGCCACAGGTGCGCCGACATTTTCATCCCGGCCATGTAGGCATCGAGGGAAAACTTTTCGTCCGGCGAGTGGGCGTTGTCATCGGGAAGCGCGAGGCCGAGCATCAGGGTATCGGCTTTCAGGTGCTCCTTGAAGGCCGCGATGATCGGGATGCTGCCGCCGCCACGAACGAGCACGCACTCCTGGCCAAAGCCGGCTTTGGCCGCCCGCATGGAGGCTTGGGCCAGCGGTCCCGTCGGGTCCACGATGTAGGGTCCGCCGCCCTGACCGTCCTTGATGGTGAGTTTCACGGTGGGGGGACAGATGGACGTGAGGTGTTTTTTGACCAGTGCGATGATTTTCTTTGGTTCCTGATCTGGAACGAGGCGCATGGTAATCTTGGCGCTGGCCCAGGACGGGACGATCGTCTTCCCGCCTTCGCCCTGATAACCGCTGGTCAGGCCGTTGATTTCAAAAGTGGGTCGCGCGGCGCGTTGTTCGTCCGGCGTGTAGCCGGCTTCGCCGAAGAGGGCGGCTACGCCGACGGACTTGCGGAATTTGGCCTCGTTGAACGGCACCTTGGCCATCTGCTTGCGCTCGTAGGCGGAAAGCTTCACGACATCGTCGTAGAAACCGGGAATGGTGAAGACGCCACGCTTGTTGCGCAATGAGCCAAGCATTTGGCAGAGAACCATGGCCGGGTTGTCCACCGCGCCTCCGAACAGCCCCGAGTGCAGGTCACGATCCGGGCCGTCGAGGCGGATTTCAATCGGAGCCATGCCCCGCAGCGAGTAACAGAGCGCGGGGTGTTTCATGCTGGGAATCTCGGTATCGGAGACCACCAGCGCCTTGCAGGCCAGTTCTTTGGCGTGCTTGGGCAGGAAGTCATACAGCGCCTTGGAGCCGACCTCCTCTTCGCCTTCGATCAGAAAATTCACATTGCAGGGAAGTTTGTTCCCGGTCTTTAACCAGGCCTCGACCGCGTTGATGTGGGCCAGATGCTGGCCCTTGTTGTCGCTGATGCCGCGGGCGTAAACATTGCGGCCCACCCGGCGTGGTTCAAAGGGCGGCGAGGTCCAGAGGTCGAGCGGATCCGGCGGCTGCACGTCGTAGTGGCCGTAAACGAGGAA
>JBMOHI010000396.1:0-2858 GCA_049317925.1 Terrimicrobiaceae bacterium | reverse complement strand
CTCTCCAAACAGATCGCGGAGCAAATCTACGACAACGCCCTCATCTCCGCCGGACTGCTGGAAGATCCGCAGGCGATGTTGAAACGGATCAACTCGCTGCTCGAACAGCTTGTGACCAAATAGGCTTTTGGAAACCGCCACCATCCCGTCGCCGGTTGCCGGCAAAACCGCCGAACGCGAAATCGCGCGCCGGCGGACGTTTGCCATCATCTCGCATCCCGATGCGGGCAAGACTACCCTGACGGAGAAATTCCTTCTCTACGGCGGGGCCCTGCAACTGGCCGGCACTGTCACCGCCCGCAAGGACCAGCGCGCCACGACGAGCGACTGGATGGAACTGGAACGCCAGCGAGGTATTTCCATTTCCTCCACCGTCCTGCAATTCGAATACGGCGGTTGCGTGGTGAACCTCCTCGACACACCCGGTCACAAGGATTTTTCCGAGGATACTTACCGGGTGCTGACCGCGGTGGACGCGGCCGTGATGGTCATCGATGCGGCCAAGGGCATCGAGGCCCAGACCCGAAAGCTCTTCGAGGTGTGTCGTCAGCGCGGGGTGCCGATTTTTACTTTCATGAACAAACTCGACCGGCCCGCCCGTCCGCCGCTCGACTTGCTCGACGAACTGGAAAATGTCCTCGGCATCCATGCCATCCCGGTCAATTGGCCCCTGGGCAGCGGTCACGAATTCCGCGGCGTTTACGGCCGACAGACCCGCGAGGTGCATCTTTTTCAAAAAACCCCGCAGGGTGCCTACCGCGCGCCCGAGCAGGTCGGCGGCGTGGATGACCCGCTGGTCAAGGAAGCAATCGCCCCTGATGTCTACGCGCAATTCCGCGAGGAAATCGATCTTCTCGACGGCGCCGGGGCGGCTTTTGATCTCGCAGAGATCCAGGCCGGACGGCTCTCGCCGGTCTTCTTCGGCAGCGCCATGAACAATTTCGGGGTGCAGATGCTGCTCGATCGGTTTCTCGAACTGGCTCCATCCCCTTCCGCGCGCACAACCCAAGCCGGCCCGGTCTCACCGCAAAAACCCGCTTTTTCCGGCTTCATTTTTAAAATTCAAGCCAACATGAATCCCAAGCACCGCGACCGCGTGGCGTTTATCCGGATCGTCTCGGGCGAATTCAAGCGGGACATGGTCGTGCAGCACCCGCGCACCGGCAAACTCGTGCGCCTTTCCAATGCCCAGCGGCTGTTCGCCCAGGAACGGGAGACGGTGGATTCCGCCTGGCCCGGCGATGTCGTCGGCATCGTCGGCAATCAGGATTTCCAGATCGGCGACACGCTCTCCGAAGATCCTGCCGTCCGGTTTGATGAGATTCCGCGTTTCGCACCGGAATGCTTTGCCCAGATCCATCCGTCCAGCAGCGCCACCAACAAACGCTTCCGCGAGGGTCTGGCCCAACTCCTGCGCGAAGGCGTGGCCCAGGCCTTCGAATTGAAGGATTCCCTTTCGCGCACCACCCTCCTCGGCGCGGTCGGCCCGTTGCAGTTCGAAGTGCTCAAATACCGTCTCGAATCCGAATACGGCGCGGAATGCCGGGTGGAGACCGCACCCTGGACGGTGGCGCGCTGGATCCGGCTTCGTGCCGGAGCGGAGGCCGCCGAACTTACCCTGCCCAGCGGTGCGGCCGAAGCCCGCGACGCGGATGGCGCGACCGTTGCGCTGTTTTCCAGCCAGTGGTCGTTCGGATACTTTGAAACCAAGAATCCCGACCTCGAGATCTCGGCCCTGCCTTTCCGGAACGAGTCCTGAAACCCTCGCTTTTTCTTCTTTTGTTGCATCCGCAAATCCCGTGATAGCTTCTGCCCCGCATGAGTGACGAACCCACCTCTCCACCCGACCTGGCCAATCTCGAAATGGATCTGGCCAAAAGCTTTCAGCCAAGCTGGGCCCGGGAATCCGACGCCCCCGACCGCATCTCCCGCATGGTGGCCAAGCACGGCGACGATGACCGGCCCGAACGCCCGGCAAAATCGCGGGACCGTGGTCCGGGACGCGATCGTCCGCCCGCCCGCGCCGGCGGCAGCAATCGCCGGGATGACCGCAAAGGCGAACGCCGCAACGAGCGTTTCGAGCCGCGCCGGCCAGAACGCGCCCCGCGCCCCGCGCCGGAACTCAGCGGCTGGACTGTCCAGTTCCAGCCCCATCGTCTCGGGATCGAAGGCCTGGCCAAACAAATCAAGACCGGCGCGAAAGCTTATCCGTTGTTCGATCTGGCCCGCCTCGTTCTCGAAAAATCCGAACGCTATCTGGTCGAATTCCAGCGCTCCGCCGAGAACAGTCCCGCTCTCTTTCAACTCCGCGCCGATGGTAGCCTTTGGCTGACCGAGTCCGAAGCCGTGAGTCACGCCCTGGCCAGGCACCTCGACAAATTCTACCGCCGCGAGCGCGTCACCACCGATCCGCCCAAGGGAGCCTTCTCTTCCGTGGCCGTCTGCGGCCTGAGCGGCGTGTTGCTGGGACCCTCGAATCACCACGATTTCCAAAACAAACTCCGCCGCCTTCACGGCGAACGTTTCTCCAACATGCCCTTCGACATGTACAAAAGCCGCGTCCGCATGGAGAAGGACGAGGAGCTCATTGCGAAGTGGAAGGAAGAGCAGAGCAGCAAGGATGTATATTATCCCATCGGGGACGAACCTCCTGCGGCCGCAGAAACACCAGCGCCCATTGAATCTCCCGCAGTAATCGAAGCACCCACGTCCATCACAATTCCAGAGACCGCCGAGCCATCCGAAATCCCCGCGGCTATCGAAGCGACTGAAACCGCCGCAACTGCTGAGCCGACACCCGAAGCCCCCGCCGAAGCTCCGGCAGGCCCTGCCCGCCTCAAACTGGTCGATCTCGCCGA
>JBMOHI010000395.1:0-2860 GCA_049317925.1 Terrimicrobiaceae bacterium | reverse complement strand
CGGAGACCGCCTGTTGGCGCGTGCCGATCTGGAAAGCTTGGGATGCCTTTGGCATTCAGGACGCCGAGTTTGTGCCTTACTGGAAAGGCGACGACCTCGTGACGAGTTCCAACCCGGATGTCATTGTCTCTTCGCATCGGAAAAAGGGTTCGGTGCTCATCGCTCCCGCAACCACCAAGCGGTCGGTCCCATCCTCCGAACTGCGGATCAACGTCAGGGCCCTGGGTATCACATCAGAGAAACCCCTCGTCACCACGGGAGACGGCGGGCCCATCCCCAATGTCCCCGCGGTCTCGGCCGACGGCTTCCTCGTGCTGAAATATCCCGAGCAGGCGGTGGTCGGCGTTTATATCTGGATTCGTAACGCAGAAAAAACCCAGTGAGACCACTGAACGCAACCGACCGGCACGAGAAAGCATCACTTCGCTACCGCCAGATTCATCTCGACTTCCACACCTCACCGCACATTCCGGGGATTGGGGATAGGTTTGATAAAAAGCGCTGGCAGGAGACGCTGAAAGCGGCGGCGGTCGATTCGATCACGCTCTTCTCGAAATGCCATCACGGTTGGAGTTATCACCCGAGCACGGTCGGGAAAATGCACCCCCAGCTTGGATTTGATCTGCTGCGCGCCCAATACGAGGCGACTAAGGAGGCGGGAATCAATGCCCCCGTGTATCTCTCGGCTGGAGTGGATAATCTCGCAGCACACGAGCACCCGGACTGGCGCGGGTTGGACAAGGAGGGACGTTATGCGGACTGGAACCCCGGTGTTTTCAAAGCGGCGTTCCGCGCCATGGATTTCCACAGTCCTTATCTGGATTACCTCTGCGAACAGATTCGCGAGGCGGTGCGCCTGTTTCCCGATTGCGACGGCATCTTCCTCGACATCATCGCCCAGCACCAGTCCTGCAGCCGGTGGAGCCTTGATTTTATGAAGGCCAATGGTCTTGATCCCGAGAAGGAAGAGGACCGGGAAAGGTCCTCCTTCCTTGCGCTGGAAAAATACTATCAACGCACCACCGCAGCGGCGAAATCGCTGCGTTCGGACATGCCAATTTTCCACAATGCCGGTCACATCCCGCGCGGGCGACACGACCTTCTCGCCTACTTCAGCCACCTGGAACTCGAATCCCTGCCGACGGGAGGATGGGGCTACGACCACTTCCCGATGTCGGCGAAGTATGCCTGCAACCTGCCGTTTGATTTTCTCGGAATGACCGGCAAGTTCCATACGACGTGGGGCGAGTTCGGCGGATACAAACATCCCAACGCCCTGCGCTACGAATGTGCCGCGATGCTAGCATATGGAGCGAAATGCAGCGTCGGCGATCAACTCCACCCGAACGGAACGCTCGATCCTTCCACCTATCAAATCATCGGCGAGGCCTACCGCGAGGTGGAATCCAAGGAAGCATGGTGCTCCGGTGCCGAGCAGGTATTCGATCTCGCCATCCTCTCCAGCGAAGCGGAAAGCGCGACTCATCGGGAAAGTCTGTCAGATGAGGGAGCCTGCCGGGTTCTGCTCGAAAGTCATTTTCTCTTCGGCCTCGTGGACCGCACGATGGATTTTAACAGCTACAAAGCCCTCGTGTTGCCGGACGACATCCGGATGGATGCGGTATTAAAAACCAAACTCGATGCCTTCCTCGCCCAGGGCGGAAAACTCGTCCTCTCCGGCGAGAGCGGGCTCTGGAAAGATCGGGCAGAATTTGCCTTCGATCTTGGGGCGGAATACGACGGGCCCAGCCCCTATTTTCCGCCGGACAACGAGCCAAACCGGGGGCACGACTACCTGCTGCCCATGCCGGAATTGCGCGCCTCTTTCGTCCAAATGCCGACAGTGATGTATGAGCGTTCCCATCGCATCCGGGTGACAAAAGGCGAATCGCTTGGCCAAATCTTCGATCCCTATTTTAACCGAACCTGGGAGCACTTTTGCAGCCATCAGCACACACCGAACCAGGAGAATCCTTCGGGCTTTGACTGCGGTGTGCGGCACGGAAATATTCTTTATTTCAGCCATCCGGTCTTCCGGCACTACCGTGCCTACGGGGCGGTGGTTAACCGCGAGTTTATCGTAAAATCGATTCGGGCCTTCCTCGGCAACGCGCTCACGCTCTCAACCAATCTGCCCTCGACCGCACGGGTCACGCTTACGAAGCGGGCAAAAGAAAATCGCCACGTCCTGCATCTGCTCTACGCGCCAACGGTGAGCCGGGGAGGGATCGTGCAACTCTCCGGCGGGAATGTTTCCGGTGGCCAAAGCGTGGAAGTCATCGAGGAGTTGCCGCCGTTACGCGATGTCGAGGTCCAACTGCGTTTGCCGGTGAGATCGGCCCTCCTTGTGCCCCAAGGAGGCGCTCTTTCAATCAAAACGCTCGGCGATCACATAAATCTCTGTCTGCCCGCTCTCTCCTGCCACCAAATGATCGAGCTCTGGGAGAAATGACCAATTCCCAGCCACCACCAGTGTCCTCCTTGGCCGTGCCACCCAGGAAAAAGTCCACTATCCCCGAGATCTCGGCCAACGGCTTACTCGTGCTGAAATATCCCGAGCAGGCGGTGCTCGGCGTCTATATCTGGATCCGCAACGAGGAGGCATCGCAATAACCCCAAGCCTCCTGAATGCAACTCCACGGCAAACAACTGCGATTCCGCCAAATCATCTTCGATTTCCATACCTCACCCGACATTCCGGGGATCGGGGAGAAGTTCGACAGGAAGCGCTGGCAGGAGACGCTGAAAGCCGCGGCCGTCGATTCGATCACCCTGTTCTCCAAGTGCCATCACGGCTGGAGTTACCATCCGACCCAGGTCGGGAAAATCCATCCCCACCTTGGATTTGACCTGCTGCGCG
>JBMOHI010000394.1:0-2866 GCA_049317925.1 Terrimicrobiaceae bacterium | reverse complement strand
AGCGCGGTGATGAGGAAGTGCCGCAGGAGGAGGTGTTTCTTCATCGAAGGCCTATTTGTTGAGGGTGGCCACCGCGGTTTTGAGCTCGTCCAGATGCAGTTGGGCATCCCGGTTGTCGATGACGTGGGCGATCTTGCCGTCCTTGCCAATGAGGAAGCTCACGCGCCGGGACCTCGGTCGGTCGGGAGCGGAGGCACCGAAGGCGCCGGTGACCTTGCCGTCCACGTCCACGAGCAGCGGGAAGTTCAGGCCGTGCTTCTCGCGGAACTTGCGGTGGCTCTCCGCATCGTCCCGGCTGACCCCCACGACGGACACGCCGAGGGAGTTCAATCCCTCGATGCGGTCCCGCAGTCCGCAAGCTTCCTTGGTGCAACCCGGGGTGTCGTCCTTGGGATAAAAATAGAGGATGACGGCGGACTTGCCCGCCTGGTCGGCCAGCTTCCAGGCCTTGCCATCCTGGTCGAGCGCCTCAACGGAAGGGGCAATGGTGCCGACCTTCGGAGTTTCGGCGGCGGTGAGGAGCGTGGCGAGCGCACAGAACAGGAGGGCTTTGGGAATGAGTTTCATGACAACGGAGTCGGATGCGAGGGTTGAACTGGCCCGCATCGCCGGACGGCGGTTCGGGCCACGGTTTCCGGTGTTGGGGCCTATTTGACGACTGGTTTGCCAGCCGCAGTCCAGGCGCCGATACCGCCCTTGATCGCGGCGGCGTTCTTGAAGCCGTTTTTCTGGAAATACTCGAGCACCCGCACGGTGCGGTAGCCGCCGGAGATGCTGTGGACCAGGTAGCGCTTTGTTCTGTCGAGGGGTTTGAGCGCCTCCTGATAGTGGTCGTCATCCGTGACATCGAGGCTGACGGCCCCCTTGAGGTGGCCGGCGGCGTAGTTCGCGGGCGGGCGCAGGTCGAGGACGACCGTGTCCGGATGATCGGCGAGATACTTTTCCGCCTCGTCCGCCGAGAGCTCCTTGTATTTGGTGTCGTTGACGATCTTGTAGCCCTGCTCGTTGTAGCCGGGTTTGGGTGGGGCCACGGCGGCGGCCACGGAACGGTCGCCGTTGTTCTTCGCCTCCCAGTCGCGCGTCCGCGCCCGTTCACCCCGGCCGGTGGTGATCTTCCCTACCAAATTCTCTGATGTGACGGTGGCGGTGTAGAGAGTGGTGACGGCGTTCGTGCCGGATTGGCGCACGACGGCGAAGGAGATGTTGTCGCCGTCCACCCTGCCGTCGGTGATCGCGGTATCGACCGGCAAGCCGTTGGTGCCCGGGGCGGAGATCTTGCCGGTGAGGGTGGCACCCACGGCTTTGAGGCTGAGGACGTTTTCCTTGGGCGGAACGTTGTTGTTGGTGCGGCCGGCGGTGATCCAGATCCAGTTGCCTGTGGCGCTGACGGCCAAGGTCGACGGAACAAAGGCGGTGTGTGCCACAACGATGCTCAGTGTGAGGAGGGATTTGAGGGATGTTTTCATTTCAGATGTGAGTTGGATGGACGGAAGGAAATGGAGATGGCGCGCACAGCCATCCAGTGGAGTCGGCACGGGCATCACCGGTAACCGACAGCGCCGATGTGGATTGAGGCATCGTTGAGTCGATGGTGCTGGCGCGGCGCAATGCGGAGGACCGTATCCACGACGGGATGTTGAGGGTCGGGCGGAACTCTTTGGGGGCTGGCAGCCGGCGCTGCCAGCGGGCGGGTGCTTGGAACCGGAGGTTCTCATGGGACGTTGGGATGAGGTGGATCCGGAGGGATGTCATCGTGGGGCAAGTCCTGATTCGGCCAGGGCGTAGAGGTTCTTGTGGCCGCGCAGGAACAGATCGGAACCAGCGATCGCCGGCGTCGCGTCGAAGGTGTCGTCCAACTTGTTCTTGGCCAGCACCTCAACGGTCGGTCCGTTCTTGAGGACCCACACCGCGCCGTTGCGGCCGGTCACATAGACGTGTCCGTCCGCGCCGGTGAGGGAGGCATAAATGCCAAAGATGCCGTCCAACCGTTCGGCCTCGACCAACTGTTTCCCCTCACGGGCGTTGAAAATGGAGAGCTGTGCGTTGTTGTTGGCGAAGAAGTACAACTGGTCGTCGAAGAGCAGAGGCGACGGCACATAAGGGGTGTTCTTGTTGTGCGTCCAAGCGATGGCGTCGGTGCCGGTGAGATCACCCTTGCGTCCGAGCGTGATCGCTTGCAGCGCGCCGCCGCGCCATCCGCTGGTGACATAGACCCGGCCGTGGCCTGGGACCGGGGTGGGCACGGCGTTCTGGGTCTGACCACCTGCTTCCCAAATCGTCGAACCGTCCGCCAAGTCGTAGCTGCGGACCTTGTTCCCGCTGTTCACGATGACCTCCGAGCGGCCCCCTTGGTCGATGATCAGCGGCGTCGTCCAGTTGGTGCTCTCCTCACGCGGCTTCCGCCACAATTCCTTCCCAGTGCGCTTGTCGAGAGCGACGATGAAATCGTCCCCTTCGTGGTCCCACACGACCACGACCGCGTTGCCGTGCAAGGCCGGGGAACTGCCTTCGCCGAAACTGTTGCGGGTCAGTTGCCGGCCGAAGTCCTTTTTCCAGAGCAGCTTTCCTTTCAGGTCAAACGCATGGAGCCCGCGGGAGCCGAAGTAGGCGATCAAGACCTGGCCGTCGGTGACCGGGGAGGCGGAAGCGTAACCGTGGTCCTTATGATGCCCTTCGTGCGGCAACTCGGTGCGGACGTTCTGCCGCCAGCGCTCTTTGCCCGTGGCACGGTCGTAAGCGAGGACGGCGAACTGATGTTCTTCGTCCGGTTGTTCCACTTGGATGCGTCCACCGCCGCCGCCACCACCGGCACCGGCACCGGGTCCGCCCCGACCGCGGCCCGGGGAATTGGTGCCGGGGTCCACGG
>JBMOHI010000393.1:0-2883 GCA_049317925.1 Terrimicrobiaceae bacterium | reverse complement strand
CAGGAATTCAACACCACCGTGCCGGCGCGGCAGTGGATCAATCAGACGCTCGGGCCGGAATTTTCCTTCGCCCGCGAGGAACAGGAGGATGTGCCCAATTTTATCCCCAACGGCGTGATCAGCCGCTTTCCCATTGTCGAATCCGGCGAATGGGACGATCCCACGCAAGCGAACCGGGATTTTCTCTGGGCCAAAATCCGCCTGCCCAATGGCAAGAACCTCTGGGCCGTCAGTGTGCATCTGTATTCGCAAAAGCCGGGCATTCGTGAGCAGGCGGCCCGGGTGCTGGTGGAGAAAATCAAGACGCTCATTCCCCCGGAGGATCTGGTCGTGCTCGGGGGGGATTTCAACACCAAGACGCGCGAGGAAGCCTGCGTGGCGGTTCTGGAGGCGTTCTTCCGCGATGCCGAGCCGGATCCCATGGATCAGTATGGTGACGAGGACACGAACGCCAATCGCAACAAACCCTACGATTGGGTCCTGGCCGATGCGGAATTGGAAGCCTGCGCCACGCCGGTAAAAATCGGCGGATCGGAGTTTCCGGGCGGGCTGGTTTTTGACAGCCGGGAGTTCACCCCGCTGAGTGAGGTGGCCCCGGTGCAGAAGAGCGACAGCGCCGCTCCCAACATGCAGCACATGGCCGTGGTGCGGGATTTCGTGGTGCCCTGAGATGAAACATTTTTAACCGCGGATTACGCAGATTACGCAGATGGACACGGATAGTCGGAAAATGGAGAGGAGTCAGTTGGCTCTCACCTTGAAATCAGAGCCCCGCCCGTTCCTCATCATCCGTGGAGATCCGCGTTATCCGTGGTTCACCGTCCGTTCTTCCTTTCCATGGAACAATTGACTCACATCCTGCGCGGCTTGCTGGGCATGGCGGCCTTTCTTGGCATTGCCTGGGCCTGCAGCGGAAACCGGCGGGCCATCAACTGGCGGCTGGTGGGAACAGGCCTGCTGCTGCAACTCGTCATTGGCGCGATCGTGCTACACGTGGGGCCGGTGCGGGCGGCCTTCGGGGTCATCGGGCGTTTTTCATCAAACTGATGAGCTTCACCAACGAAGGCGTGGAACTGCTCTTCGGCTGGCTGACCAACATCGCCACCGGCAACGTGGAGAATCTGGCTTTCACCCAGGGCGGACCGATTTTTGCCGTGACCATCCTGCCCTCGATCATCTTCTTCGCTGCCTTCACCTCGGCGCTTTACCGCTTGGGAATTCTGCAAGTCATCGTCTTCGCTTTTGCCTGGCTGCTCTCGAAAACCATGAAGCTTTCTGGCGCGGAAACCCTCAGCACCGCGGCCAACATCTTCGTCGGCCAAACCGAAGCGCCGCTGCTGATCAAGCCCTACCTCGCGACCATGACGCGGTCCGAATTGCTCACCATCATGGTCGGAGGCATGGCCAACATCGCGGGCGGGGTGATGGCGGCCTATATCGTTTTTCTGGGCGGCAGCGACCCGCAGGAACAGATGCGCTGGGCCACGCACCTGCTGGCGGCGTCCGTCATATCCGCGCCGGCCGCGGTGGTCATTTCCAAAATGCTCGCCCCGCAGACGGAGGAGATCGACCGCTCGCTCCAGCTTAATGCGGAGAAGCCCGGGGAGAATCTCCTCGATGCCATTTGCCTCGGAGCCTGGGACGGCGTGAAGCTGGCGGTGAACGTTGGCGTGATGCTCATCGTGTTCACCGCCTTCGTGGCGCTGATTAATTGGATCCTGTCCGACGGCGTCGGGGCCTGGACCGGATTAAACGGTGTGATCTCCAACTTCACCGGCGGACTCTACAACAAGCTCACGCTGGAATTTGTCTTCGGCCTCGTCGGCGCGCCGGTTGCGTGGCTGCTAGGCATTGACTCGCCCAACCTCCTCGTCGCCGGACAACTCCTGGGCGAACGCACGGTGCTGAACGAATTTTACGCCTATCTCTCCATGAGCAAATTGCAGGCCAGCGGGGTGCTGACCGACGAACGCACCCGCGTGATCCTGACCTATGCGCTTTGCGGTTTCGCCAACATCGTTTCCATCGGCATTCAAATCGGCGGCATCGGCGCGCTGGCCCCCAACAAACGCGGCGAACTCGCCCGCCTCGGCTGGCTGGCATTGCTGGGCGGCACGCTGTCCTGTTTCCTCATGGCCTGCGTGGCCACGATGCTGACGTGAACACGCTTTTCTTGCCATACACGTATAAATCCCCTATCATACGTATATGAAGACCAAGCTGACACTTTCGGTCGATCGCACGGCCGTTTCCCGCATCAAAAGCCTGGCCAGACGGCGGGGCGTTTCGGTGTCGGCCTTGTTCGAGGATTGGACTTTCCAGCAAACCCAAGCGGTGGCGCGTGCGCCTCTGAGCGAACAGTTGCAGGGGCGTTGGAAAACCGCCGGGTTCGATAAGAATGACGCGAGGCTTGAATATCTGCTCGGCAAGCACGGCGGGCGATGAAGGTGCTGGTTGACACCAATATCTTTCTCGACGTTTTGCTGGATCGGAAGGGCCTGACGGAGGAGAGCCAGCGGCTCCTCGATTGGTGCGACGCGCACCCGGGCGATGCCTGGATCGCGTGGCACACCCTTTCGAACCTCTACTACGTCGGAGCCAGGTGCTCCGGGAAATCCGAGGCCCTGGCGCAGATTGACGCCATCTTGAACGTTTTCGAGGTTTGCCCCTGCGGATCCCGGGAAGCCCGCGCCGCCCGCGCGCTGCCGTTGGCGGATTTTGAGGACGCCTTGCAGGTGGCTGCCGCGATGGCTGGAGACATCGATTGGATTGTGTCCCGCAATAAAAAGGATTTCCGGAATTCGCCGGTGCCGGCTTTGCTCCCGGGGGAGTTTCTGCGGAAACTCAGATAACCCGCGCTTCTTGGCCTGCGGGGCCACGATT
>JBMOHI010000392.1:0-2885 GCA_049317925.1 Terrimicrobiaceae bacterium | reverse complement strand
GCGAACGATGCGCAGGAAGTCGTCACCCTGTTTCCAGACCTGGTCTTGTTGCAGTTTCATAGTTAGGCGGCCTCCGGCGTGCGCCAGATCAAACGCAGCGAATCCAATCGTAATGGGGCGTCCTTGAGGGCGAGACCGAGGTCCGTGATCTGCGATTCGAGCAGGGTGATTTCCTCGTCGCGGACGTGGTCGTTGACTTTTTTCAAGTCAAGAAGGCGTTCGATTTCGCGACGTAGGACGGACTCCATTCTTTCCGTGGAGTTTTTCGAGATGATGGCGGCCCGCTCGGTGGCATGAAGGCGGCTCTTTTCGAGCATCGATGGAATCAGCTTCTGTTTGATGCGGCTGTTGTCGAGCAGCTTGAAAACAGATCCCGGCGTGAGTTCGTCGGACGACGGATTCACTTCTGCGGAGACATCCTCGCCCTTGGGGTCCACCACCACGCGGAGCGGCGTGGGGGGAAGAAAACGATCCGCATGGAGTGCGGGTGGCGCGACGGGTTCGAGCACATAGACGGCCTCGACAAAGACGGATTGCGCATCGGCGGTGTTCCACACGGCGAAGGCGCTGTTGCCCTGGCCGGACCCCAACAACAAATCCATGGCCCCGGTCACAAGCGGATGATCCCAGGTGAGAAATCCAATCTCCTCGCGGCTGAGGGCTTTCTTCCGATCACAGGTGAGGGTGAGTCCATCGGCCGGCAATCCCGGCAGGGCATCCACAGTCAGCTCGGCTGGCTTGGCCAGATAGGTGCGCGAAGAAAGTTCATCCACCTGCACGCCGAAATGGTCAAAAACGCGGAGCAGATAGTCGTCGATTGCAGTGTCCTGATCGAACGCGGCAATCTGGGACACGATCTGAGCGGCGATCTCCGGACGGCAGGAATTGATCTGGAGCAGGCGGTCCTGGCCTTGTTCCAGTTCGTTGGCGATCTTCGCATGAAAGGTCTTGGTCTGGCCGATGAGCGCGGCAAGTTCGGCGTCCCCGGCCCCACCGCCAAGACAGGCATCGAGGCGCGGGCCGAATTCGGCAATCACTTCGCGTCCGCCCTCCAGCGATTTTTCAAAGGCATTCAAGCCCTCGTGATACCAACGGGCCAGCACCTCGAGGCGGCTGTGTTTGGGAAACGGAACATGAATGGAAATGGTTTCGGTCTGACCGATGCGGTCAAGACGTCCGATGCGCTGCTCCAACAATTCGGGATTCGCCGGCAGATCGAAGAGCACGAGATGGTGGGCGAACTGAAAATTACGCCCTTCGCTGCCGATCTCGGAGCAAAGCAGAATCTGGGCACCATCTTCCTCCGCAAACCAGGCGGCATTGCGGTCGCGTTGCAGCAGGGTCAGATCCTCGTGAAAGAGTCCGAGCTTGAGATTGAGGCGCGAACGAATGACTTCATCGAGCGCGAGAACTTTCTCCCGGGTGCGACAAATCAAGAGCACCTTGGGCGCGCGCTTCTTTTGCAGAAACGCTACCAGCCAGTCTACGCGGGGATCGTTGGCCAGATGATAGGTTCGCGACGAAGCGGAGTCATCCGCTTTGGCTTCCGCCGTCAGTCCATCCGCGACTTCGGCGAGCGGTTCCAGATACACGCGACGTTTGGGAAACCCCTTCATGGCCGCGCGGGTGTTGCGGAACATCACCCGACCAGTGCCGTGTTGATCGACCAGTTCTTGAATGAGGGCGTCCCTCGCGGAGGTTTCACCGCTTTTGAGTCCGGCGATGTGTTGTTCCAGCCGCTCCGGATTGGCCTGGCAAAGGGTGCGCAGCGTCTTGAGGTCCGCCGCGGTCAGGGTTTTCTCATCGAGAAGTTTGGCCGCGATTTTCGCCGTCTTCTGGTATTCCGTCCGCCCGGCGACAAAGTGAGCAAAATCGCTGTAACGGTCCGGATCAAGCAGACGCAGGCGGGCAAAGTGTCCCTCGGCTCCAAGCTGTTCCGGTGTGGCGGTGAGAAGAATCACTCCCGGCGAGGAGGCGGCCAGCGTTTCCACGATGCTGTATTCCGCGCTGACCTCCCCGGGGGACCACTCGAGATGGTGCGCCTCGTCCACCACCACCAGATCCCAGCCCGCGGCAGCCACCTGCTCACCCCGCGTCATGTTTCGGGCGACGAGCGGCAGCGGGCAGAGAATGACCTGATCGTCGAGAAATGGATTGGCTCCGGGGTCACCCGCCTCGATGGACTGACAGCGCTCTTCGTCAAAAATGCTGACCAGCAGATTGAAACGTCGCAGGAGTTCGACGAACCATTGGTGAACGAGCGGTTCGGGGACCAGAATCAAAATCCGTTTGGCCCGGCCGCTGCGATGGAGCCGGTGCAGGACCAGACAGGCCTCGATGGTTTTGCCCAGGCCGACTTCGTCCGCCAGCAAAACTCTGGGCAGGACGCGTGAAGCGATCTCCTGCGCGATGTAAAGCTGATGCGGAATCAGATCAATGCGCGCGCCGATCAGCCCGCGCACCGGCGCATACCGGATCTGATGCCGGCGGCGGAGGGATTCCAGCCGCAAGTCGAACGTCCGGGAGTCATCAACCTGGCCGGCGTAAAGGCGATCTTCCGGTTTGGAAAAACTCAGCGTGTCGGAAAGATCCGTTTCCGGCACCTCCGCACTTCCGCAGCGGTAGATCAGCACGCCGTCGGACCGCGTTTCGACCGAATCGACGACAAGGTTTTGTCCGTCGTGGGTCTTAATCGTATCGCCCGGACGGAACTCGACCCGTTTGATCGGAGCGGATCCCGTGGCGTATTGCCGCAGGGTGTTGCTGGCACGGAAGAGCAAGAAGACCCGTCCCGGGGCCGCGTCCACCACCACGCCCACGCCGAGTTCGGGTTCGGACTCGCTGATCCATCGCTGACCTTGTTGAAACTTTGCCATTGCCTGAAA
>JBMOHI010000391.1:0-2890 GCA_049317925.1 Terrimicrobiaceae bacterium | reverse complement strand
ACGACGAGCAAGTCTCGCGTCATGCCCGCGACGTGATGGCCGAAATCGCCAGCCACGGGGCCGATGAGGAGTTTCTTCTCATGTGCCATTTCTTCAACCACGAGAGCGATTTTGAAAAAGCCTACTGGATGCTCTCGCAAGCCCTCTGTCCGGGAGTGGACATCGAGCCCTTCGAGCACAAGGTGAATCAATGGGGCCGGCAGTTTCTGGTCGCGATTTCCGGCATTGTCAGCAATCGCCAGAGGGTTCAAGCCCTGGCGGAGTTCATGGCCGGTGAATTGTGCTTCCGTGGTAACACGGACGATTACTATTGTGAGAGGAATTCGCTTTTGCCCAGCGTGATCGACACGCGGATGGGCATCCCCATTACGCTCACTCTGCTTTACATCATGGTGGGCCGGCGGGCAGGTATTCGCATTGATGGCATTAATCTCCCCGGCCATTTTGTGGCGCGCCACGGGGATGTGATTTTCGATCCGTTTCACAAAGGGCGCATTCTGAGCAAGGCGGACTGCGAGGAAATCCTGATCAAGCAGAATCTCAAACTGCGGGCGTCCCACCTTGATGCCGCCACCCCGCGACAGATCCTTCTCCGGGTTCTGGCCAACCTTCTCTACGTGTACGATCTGCGGGAGGAGAAGGAGAAACACGCCCGGGTGAATGCCTGGGTTAAGGCGCTCTCGCGGGAAAAGTAAGCGGGAGGACGACGCTTCGTCGTTGCCCATTGATTCTCCGGAAACGACAAAGCGTTTCCCTCCAGAAAGAAAGAGTGTGAGTCCTGGCGCCCGCAAGCGTAAATGGACACCGTGACCATCGAAGTTCTCAACACCGGTACCGAGTTGCTGCTCGGCAATGTCGTCAACACCCATCTGGCCTACCTCGGCCAGGCTTTGTTTCCGCTCGGTTTGCGTATCGGACGGCAGACGACGATCCCCGACGGCGCCTCCATCCGCACGGCCCTGCTGGAAGCCTTTCCGCGCTGTGAGATCCTCATCATCACCGGCGGGCTGGGTCCGACGACCGATGACATCACGCGGGAGATCACGGCGGAGTTGCTTGGTTTGCGCCTGGAGGAAAACGCCGAAGTCGCTGCGATGATTCAACAGCGGCTGGCCCGGCGGAACATCCCATACCGTGCGCGGATGCAACGGCAGGCCATGGTTCCCGAGGGGGCGACCGTGCTCCCCAATGCCAATGGCACAGCACCGGGACTGTATCTTCCCCCGCTGGAAACGCCGTCCTCGTCCACCCCGCATCTTTTTTTGTTGCCGGGACCGCCGCGCGAATTGAAGCCGATGTTCGGGAATCATGCCCTGCCCATCTTGCGGGAGATTTGCGGGGGGGTGCCGGACTGCGAGTGCCGGACGTATCACGTGGTCGGTCTGGGTGAAAGCACGGTGGAGGAGATCATCGGGCTGAAACTTTCCGAGCGGGGCGACATCGAAGTTGGCTACTGCGCCCGACCCAATGAGGTCGACCTGCGCTTGATCGCATCGCACGACGTGTTGGAGGAAGTTGAACTGTTGGTCTTTGCCGCGGTGGGCGGCCATCTGGTTTCCAAGCGGGGCGAGGTGATTGAGGAAGTTGTGGTCCGGCGGCTGCGGGAATTAAGGAAATCCGTTGCGGTGGCGGAATCCTGTACCGGCGGCCTTCTCTGTCATCGCATCACCAACATCGCGGGTGCATCCGAGATTTTTCCGCAGGGTTTCATCACCTACGCGAACGAGGCCAAGGTGGGCGCGATCGGGGTGTCACCGGAACTCCTGGAAACCCACGGCGCGGTCAGCGAACCCGTCGCCCGCGCCATGGCCGAGGGAGCGCGGGAAAAAGCCGGAGCGGATTTCGGCATCGGCATCACCGGCATCGCCGGGCCGTCGGGCGGCACCCCGGACAAGCCGGTCGGAACGGTTTTTATTGCCCTGGCTCAACGCGGCGGCGAAACCCGCTGTCAGCAGGAAAGTTTTGCGACGGACCGCGAAACCTTCAAACAACTGGCCACCCAGACGGCGCTGGACATGTTGCGGCGGGCGATTTTTTGAATCGGCGACCCGGGACTATCCCCGCGCGTCGGCCACGAGTTGATCGATGTCGGACGCGTTCGTCTGCCACGAACACATAAAACGCGCCCCGCCGCCGATGAATTGGTAGTAGCGCCATCCGGCCTGCTTCAGCCGCGCGTCCACATCGGGCGACAGATTGGCAAAAGCCGCGTTGGCCTGCACCGGCCGGACAATTTCCACGCCGGGAACTGCCCCGAGTTTCTCCGCGAGGAGGCGGGCGTGCCGGTTAGCGTTCTCGGCATGGCGCAGCCAGATGCCATCCTGCAGGCAGGCCGCCCAGGGCGCGGAGGAAAACCGCATTTTCGAGGCGAGCTGACCGGCCTGCTTGCAGCGGAAGGCAAACTCGGTCGACAGCTCCGGATCGAAAAAAATTACTGCTTCGCTCAGGCTGATGCCGGTTTTGATTCCGCCGAAACACAGCACATCGACGCCGGCACGCCAGGTCAGGTCGGCGGGCGTGACGTTCATGGCAGCCACGGCATTGGGAAAACGGGCGCCATCCATGTGAACGCGCAGTCCAAATGATTCCGCCAGGCTGGTCACGGCGCGGATTTCATCCGTGGTGTAGAGGCAGCCCAGTTCGGTGGGTTGAGTGAGGCTGACCACGCGGGGTTTTGGATAGTGGATATCGGTGCGCCGCAGGATCATGCGCTCAAGGCTGGTGCAATCGAGTTTGCCGTCCGGGCCGGAAGTCAGGAGAATCTTTGTGCCGTTTGAAAAGAATTCCGGTGCGCCGCATTCGTCGGTTTCGATGTGCGAGGTCTCATGGCAAACAACGCTGTGGTAGCTGTGGCAGAGGGAGGCCAGGGCGAGCGAGTTGGCGGCCGTTC
>JBMOHI010000390.1:0-2894 GCA_049317925.1 Terrimicrobiaceae bacterium | reverse complement strand
CCGTTCCACCCGAAGGTCACCGTGCGCCAGTTCCAGTCCGGCACGCCCGGGCCGGTTTGAATGCGGGCTCGGGTGTCGTATTGGAGGTTGCTCTTTTCTTTATTGGCGGCGGACTTTCCCCAGCCGCCCCGGTAGGACTCGGTGCCGGAACTCGAGGCGTCGAGCTGGGCCTGCGGCGCACTCGCGGGTGCGGTAAAAATGACTTCGCCTTCAGCTTGCCGTTCTGCAGCGGCGGTCAGAGCTTGGTTGCCGAATCCGATTTTCTCCAACTGCGGAAACAGCGCCTGCTGCACTTGCGCCGAGAGGAAGGGCGCGACGACGAGGACGAAGATGACAATCACGGCCCATTTCCAAACCTGCAAAAGCCGCCGTCCCCAGCCATCGGGCACCACGCGGAGCAGGGCCAGCGGGATGATCAGAATGAGCCATACATAGCGCGGTGCGCCCGGCTCATGATAGGAAATCCCGAAGGCCAGAAAAGCCACCACGGCTGGCAGAAATCCCCAAAGCCGGAACACGGCCAGCGTGAAAATCAGGAGCAGAAAAAGATCGAGAAGGGTCCAGGCGGTGAGCCAGTCGCCCTTGACCCAATCCGCGCCGAAGAGGGCGAAAAGCCGCCAGCCGGGCGGAAGGTTCAGAGCCACATTGAGCGCGTCGGCATCAGCGCGCCAGCCGGTGGCGGAAAGTCCGCCGGAGCGTTCCGTCCTTCCGGTAGCTTCGAGGTTGAGATCGCGGGTGCGGATTTCCACGCCGGGAGCGTTATTCTGCGGATTGCGGGTGATGAGCTGTCCCTCACCGTTGCTGCGCACAGAACCGAGATCCTGACCCTCCGCCGCGTCGAGCCGCCAGATTTGCTGCATGGTGCCATTGATGCGGTCGCGGAAGGTGAGGCCTTTCCCGTTTTCATCAAGCCAGAGAGTGCGGGTAATTTTCAGTCCCTGCGGTTTTTGCAGGCCCATGCCGCGCATGCGTTCCTCGATCGTAAATGGCATGGCCGTGTCCCAGCGATAAACGGGAAACTCCCGCCATTGATCGGGAAAGGTCGTTTGCGAGACATCAATCGAAGGCGAGCCGGTGATGTCCACCATGCGGAAGTCCGGCTTCGCCTGGAACGCGACCAATTCCTCCTCCGCCGCCGGTTTGGCGTCCGCTGCGTAGCGGAACTCCGTGGGGTTATCGAGCCGGAATGCATCGACTTTCACGGTCCATTTGCCGGCGCGCACCTGGGCTTTCATGCGCCCGGCGTCGTCCACCACGACGGGCAGGGGACTGTTCACGGCCGAGAGTTTCCAGCCGGCAGGCAGGATGGCACCGATTTCCTCCTCGCGGCTTTTGCCCGAAACGATCAATTCCACCTGCGTGTGCAGCCACAGCGGGATGCCATCCTCGACCAGCGCATACACTTTGACCGAAAGAAAATCCTTGTCCGCCTCCTCGGACGACGCGTCGCGTTTCAGCCAGAGGAATCCCTGCGCGTCCCACGTGGGCGCGGCCACCGGCTGACCCTCCAGCGTGAGCGCGAGCACCCCGATTTCGCGGGGCAGTGGGAGGCCCTGCGGGATCTCGTTCCAGCGGAAACCCCCTTCCAATTTGTAGGTTCCCGCGGTGAGTTTCACGGCGGGACGTTCGTCGCGTTCGATGACCGGCACGGGTGTGCCGTTCACTTTCACATCGACCGGCCACGCTTCGCGTCCGCCGGGCAGGGGCACCCACGTTTCATTGAAGATCGTCACGCTCAAGTCGAACCGCCCCGCCGTCCGATCCACCTGCAAACCCAGCCGCGAAGGCCAGAAGCAAATGTGTTTGCCGGCCACGTTGTAGGGAGTCGGGCAGCGCCGGTGACCTTCACCCCAGGTGGCCCAGTCTTCCCAATCGCGCAGCACCGCCGGGATTTGGCGTCCGGGCGGATTCGGTGCAGGCGGGGGAGGCGCGGCAAAGAGAAGGGAGGGAAAAAGAAAAACAACCAGACGAAGCCATCGCGGAATGTTCATATGTTGGAAGCGGGAACGCTTCCGGGATTGAACAGTTTCCCCGCGGGCAGAGCGAGGGGAAAGAGATCTCACCGAGGGAACAAGGAAATCGGAAAACATCGTTCCCTTCGTTTTCTGCTGTCACGAAAACCCGTTCGATGCTCATGCTCGCGCCATGAAAGCCATCCGTGTGGAAGAATTCGGCGGACCGGAAGTTTTGCGATTGGTGGAGTTGCCGGACCTGGATGTTCCCGCCGGTCAGATCCTGGTGCGCCTTCACGCCATCGGGGTGAATCCGGTGGAGACCTACATCCGCGCCGGCACCTATGCTAACAAACCGACGCTACCCTACACGCCGGGAAACGACGGAGCGGGGGAAGTCGCCGCCGTGGGTGAGGGGGTGGATTCCGTGCGGCCGGGCGACCGGGTTTTTCTGTCCGGGTCGCTCACCGGAACCTATGCCGCGTTGACGTTGTGCGTGCCGCATCAGGTGCATCCTTTGCCCGCGCAGGCCACCTTTGCGGAGGGAGCCGCCATCGGCGTGCCATTTGCGACAGCCTATCGCGCGTTGTTCCATCGCGGGAACGTGCAAAGCGGCGAAACCATTCTCATCCACGGGGCCAGCGGCGGCGTGGGCAGCGCGGCAGTGCAGCTCGCGAGGGCGGAAGGACTGCGGGTTTTCGGCACGGCGGGTTCCGCAGCCGGGCTCGAGCTGGTGCGCGAACTCGGGGCCGACCGCGTCTTCAATCACAAGGATCTTGTTTATCGGCAGGCCATCCTCGACGCCACCGACGGACGCGGGGTCGATTGCATTCTGGAGATGCTGGCCAACATCAACCTATCAGAAGACCTGCTGTTGCTTGGAAAACGCGGACGCGTGGTCGTGATCGGCAGCCGCGGTCCGGTTGAAATCAATCCCCGTGA
>JBMOHI010000389.1:0-2913 GCA_049317925.1 Terrimicrobiaceae bacterium | reverse complement strand
CAGCCGAACTACGCCATCGATCCGCAGGAGCTTTTCGAGGACGGGGAGATCTTCGCCGCCTGGCGCAATGAGCCGGCGGAGGCAGAAACCGGATCACTTCCGGAGTGAATTACCGCGGCCGCGTCGCCCCGACGCCGACGGGGCCACTGCATCTCGGCCATGCCGCGACGTTCTGGACCGCTTCGCAGCGCGCCTCCACCGGGACGCTGGTTTTCCGCCTGGAGGATCTCGACCCGCGGCGCTGTAAGGATGAATTCGCCACGGCGGCTCTGGAAGATCTGCGGTGGCTGGGCCTGAGCTGGCAGGAAGGCCCCGACGTGGGCGGACCGTTTGCTCCCTACGAGCAGAGTGCCCGACGGGAGATATACCTTGCAGCCTGGCGGCGCCTGCGGGACGGGGGATTTATTTATCCTTGTACGCGTTCGCGCAAGGACGTCGCGCAAGCAGCCTTGGCTCCCCACGAGGACGAGCCGGTTTTTCCGGTGGAGTGGCGCGTGGCAACAACGGAGACATTGCGTCATGAGAATCCTGCCGGATGCAATTGGCGGTTTCGCGTGCCCGATCACGAAACGGTGGAGTTCGCCGACGGGAACATCGGCCCGGTGCAGCGCGAGGCTTTGCGCGACTTCGGGGATTTTCTGGTTTGGAACCGGGAGGATGTTCCCGCCTACGAATTGGCCGTGGTGGTGGACGACGCCGCCATGGGCATCACCGAAGTAGTGCGGGGAGAGGATCTGCTCACATCCACGGCGCGGCAGATTTTGCTTTATCGCGCGTTGGATGCGGTGCCTCCGGCATTTTTTCATTGCCCGCTGCTGCGCGATGAAGACGGACGCCGACTGGCGAAGCGGGACGATGCGCTCAGTTTGGGCACGCTGCGGGCCCAGGGCTGGACGCCGGAGCGGGTGGTGGCGTCCGTAGCGGAAAACGTGAGTTTTCCGGGATAGGCCGCTGTATCGCAAAACTCACGTTTCCCGCTACGGCGCAATACGAATCTCACGATTCATCGCGGTGGAGAAGAGACCAGGGCATGAATCTTCCAGAACCGATCCCAAAAATCCGCGTCGCGAGGATCAAGCGAAGGATAGCCCGGGACGAGCGCTCCCGAATGAGGATAGATTCTCCAGTCAGCCGTGATCCGCGCGCGTTCGGGATTTGCCATAATATAGTATGCCACGGTCATGAATACTTCGTGCTCACGATCCTTCTCGCGCAAGACATGATCATGGGCCTGCTGCTGGAGCTCGCAGGCCGATTCACGCAAAAGATTGCCGGTGTGTTCGCGTAAAAACTTGGCCGCTTTGCGTTGATCGGAATCTTCTCGCAGGCCGATCCACAGGATATGCCAGTGGTCAGGCATGAGGACATACGCTGGGCAGACGAGACCAAATCGTGCGGACGTATGCAAAAGGATCTCCCGCCAGCGGAGGTGGAAGAGATCTGTGAGCCAGCCAGTGCGGCGATCTCGCAAACTCATACTCCAGTGGACGAATGCCCGACCTCGATAGGCCTCAGGCGCGAGACGACGGAGGTAGTCGCGCGGTTGACCCGTAGCAGAAAACGGGAGTTTTCTGTCCGAAATGGATTCCGGCTCGTTCACTAAGCCATTGAAATACTCAGCTGGATGGACAGGGCAAGCCGTCCCCGGTCAGAAAACTTACGTTTTCTGCTACGACCAACTCAACGCGGCGAAACGCCGCGCGGCTTCTTCTGCGTTGGCGCGGCTGTTGAAGGCGGAGATGCGGAAATAGCCTTCGCCCGCGTTGCCGAATCCGCTGCCGGGGGTGATGACGATATTGGTCTCGTTGAGCACGTGATCGAAAATTTCCCAACTGGTTTTTCCCTGCGGACCGCGCACCCAGATGTAAGGCGCATTCACCCCGCCAAAAACGGTCAGTCCGCTGCCACTGACGGCTTCGCGCAGGATCGCGGCGTTGCCCATGTAATGCGAAACGAGGGCGGCGACTTCGGCCTTGCCGGCGGGGGAATACAGCGCCTCGGCCGCGCGTTGGGTGACATAGGAAACGCCGTTGAACTTGGTGCTGAAGCGGCGGTTCCAGAGCGGATGGAGCTGTTTTCTCTCGCCGTCGGATGTGCGGGCGGAGATGTCCTTGGGCAGAACGGTGAAGGCGCAGCGCGTACCGGTGAATCCGCCGTTCTTGGAAAAACTGCGGAATTCGATCGCGCACTGGCGAGCGCCGGGAATCTCGTAGATGGAACGCGGGATGCCGGGTTCGGTGATGTAGGCCTCGTAGGCGGCGTCGTAGAGCAGGATGGCGTCGTTCTTCAACGCGTAGTCCACCCATTTTTCCAGGCGTTCGCGGGTGGCCACGGCCCCGGTGGGATTGTTTGGTGAACAGAGATAGACGATGTCCACTTTTTCATCCGGCACGTCAGGCATGAACCCGTTCTCCGCCGTGCAGGGCAGATAAACGAGGCCGCCGTAAACCCCGTGGTCGTCCGCCGGTCCGGTGTGGCCGGCCATCACGTTGGTATCCACATAGACGGGATAGACGGGGTCCATCACGGCAATGCGGTTCGCGTCCCCGAGAATGTCGAGGATGTTGGCGCAGTCGCATTTCGAGCCGTCGGAAACAAAAATCTCGTCGTCCGCCACCTCAAGTCCGTTGGCCCGATAGTCATTTTCCGCGATGGCCTTGCGAATAAAATCGTAGCCCTGCTCGGGGCCGTAGCCGCGGAATCCCTCACGGGTGCCGAGTTCGTCCACCGCCTTGTGCATGGCTTCACGCACGGCGGCGGGAAGCGGCTCGGTCACATCGCCGATGCCACAACGAATCAGCCGCTTGGCGGCATCCGGGTTGGCGTCGGTGAAGGCTTTGACGCGGCGGGTGATCTCGGGAAAAAGATAACCGGCCTTGAGTTTGAGGTAGTGGGAATTGAGGTGGGCCATCG
>JBMOHI010000388.1:0-2914 GCA_049317925.1 Terrimicrobiaceae bacterium | reverse complement strand
CGCATTGACTTCAACGCGTTTGAGCCCGTCCAGGTCTCGCTCATCGGCGAATACATCACCAACCTCGCCTTTGACCAATCCGCCATGAACGCCATTGCGGTCAACAACCGCGGTCCGATCGACGAAAATCTCTCCAATAGCATCGGCAACTTCGACGGCAGCGGAGACGCCTGGCTGTTCGATCTGCGCATCGGCACGCCCGCCCTGGCCAAGGCCTGGGACTGGCAGCTCACCTTCGGCTACCGCTGGATCGGGTCCGACGCCGTGGTCGATGGGTTCAACGATTCGGACTTTGGACTCGGCGGCACCAACATGAAAGGATTCACCGTCGGCGGAGCGCTCGCCTTCTCCCCCAACGTCTGGGCCGGTATCCGCTGGATGGCCTCGGAGAACATCGCCGGGCCCACCTTCAAAGCCAACGTCATTCAATTCGATCTCCACACCAAGTTCTGATGAAATCCCGAGTCTCTTTTTCTCTTTTCCTCGTCACCCTTTTGCTCTCCGCCGCCGCACCGCTTCGCGCCGCGGAGGGCGAGGAGGATGTCGCCAACAAACTGCGCGAAGCTCTGCGCAACACCATGCTCCAGCTCCGCGATTCCCAGAATCAGGTCGCCACGCTCCAGGCCACCGGGGTCGCCGATGCGCAGAAGATCAAGGACCTCGAGGGAAAGGTCGAGACCCTGACCAAGCAGGCCATCGCCGATCGCAACACCTCCGCCAACATGGTGGCCGAACTCAACACCAAGCTCGAAGAGCAACGGGCCGTTCTCATCACCTTCCAGTCCGCCATTGAGAAATGGAAAAAATCCTACGGACAAGTCACCACCCTGGCCCAAAAGAAAGAAGCCGAACGGGCCAAGCTCGAGGCCAAGAGCATCCAGCTGGAACGCCAGGTGGAGGACCAGCGGATCCGCAACATCAAGATGTACGAAGTCGGCCTTGAAATCATCGACCGCTACGAAAAGTTCGGCCTGGGCGACGCCATCCTGGCCCGCGAGCCGTTCGTCGGCTCCACCCGCGTGAAATTCCAGAACCTGATCCAGAACGACCAGGACAAACTGGCCGACCAGAAAATCAAGCAACCATGAAAATCCTTCCTGCCCTCTTCTCTCCCCGTAGCCGCGGTCGTCAGACTGTGGCTTTCCTCGCCCTCGGACTCCTCGCCGTCCTGCCCTGCCAGGCCGAGCCCATCGCCCGCATCGGCAACGAAGAGATCGCCCCGGAAAAGATCCGCGCCTATCTCGACAATCTGAGCGCGGCCGACCGCGCCGCCCTGGAGAAGAACCCCGCCCTGCTCAACCAGGCTGTGCGCGCCCTCATTCTTCAGCAGGTTCTGGTCAAGGAAGCCCAGGCCGCCGGCTGGGAAAAGCAGCCCCAAGTGATCGAGCGACTCGAACGCGTTCGTCAGGGCATCGTCGTCGAGAGTTATCTCGAAACTGTGGCCAAGGTGCCGGACGGCTATCCCAGCGAAGCCGAGGTCAAAGCCGCCTTCGACGCCAGAAAGGACGCACTCGTCCTCCCGCGCCAGCTTCAGCTCGCGCAGATTTTTGTGGAGCAAACCGGCCCGGACAAAGCCGCGGCTGACAAGGCGAAGCAGCGCGTTGACGAACTCAGCAAAAAAGCCCGCACCAACGGGGCGGACTTCGCCGCCATCGCGCGGGCCGACAGCGACGAACGGGAAACCGCCGCCCGCGGCGGCGAGATCGGCTGGCTGACGGAAGCTTCGTTGCAACCCGAAATCCGTTCCCGCGTCACCACGCTGGGCAAAAATGCCGTGAGCGAACCCATCCGCCTGGGTGACGGCTGGTATCTGGTCAAGGTTCTCGACATCAAAGAATCCCGGCCCGCCACGTTTGAGGAGGTCAAACCCCAGCTCGTCCAGCTCCTGCGCACCGAACGCGCCCGTTTGAATCGCGAGGCCTACCTGGCCAAACTCCAGCAACAAAATCCCATCGCCCTCAACGAACTCGCCCTCTCGAAGCTCTTGCAGCCCGCCAAGCCGTAATCGATCCCGCGCTCTGGCGCGGCGGAACCGGACTTACTGCACCGTGATCGTCTTGCGTTTGATAATCCGGTTCGGCCTCGGCACAACCTCGGAGCCTGGTGCCGCCGGCTGAGAGGATACCTTGACAACCTGGCTCTGATTGCCGGCCCCGGCCGGGTTCGGAGCAACCGCCTGGGCATTGGGATCGGGAGCGCTGACGTCGCAGGCAATAACCGCGACCTCTCCGCCCGACCGGATCGTCGCACCCAGCGTTTTCAGATCGCCGGAATTCTGCAGGGAAACAAGCTCCACTCCGTTCTTCGGCTGGTCTTTCGAAAGCGAAAACCGCGTGAGACCTTTGCGATCCAAAACAAAAACCACCTCGTTCGCGCCGACCCGGGCGAATCCCGTCACCGCATAGCGCGAGGCCAGGGACTCCGACTGAGGGTTCACTTCGGCGATCGCGACAAAGGGCGACGTTTTCCAGATGTGCTCGTAGCGTTCGATGCCCCGCTGGGGAGGAGCCCAATCGTCGGCCCTCAACGCCGCGGTTCCTCCGCTGAGGAGCAAGCCGGCCAGCGCAAGAGCACGCATTCCCGGCTTGAACAAACCACCGGTCCACAACGCAGGCGGGATTTCTCCCGCAAAAGTCGCTGTTTCCGATGGTTTCATAACTACATCTTTGCCGGGGACTGCATCGCGTCAAACAGAATTGAGGATGGGGACGACGGCGGGAGACCGGCCCGGTCCTTCAAAAAACCGCGGGCTCGCCTTCGTTAAGCAGTCGCACCTTGTCGAGGATCTGCATTTCGAGCGCGCGTTCCAACAAACGCTGCGGAGGCTCGTGCAGGGGTTCATAGCTCAAGCGGAAGGTGCCGAAATGCATCGGGATCATGGTGCGGGCCTTGAGTTCGATGAAGGCCTGGAGGG
>JBMOHI010000387.1:0-2931 GCA_049317925.1 Terrimicrobiaceae bacterium | reverse complement strand
ATTTCATCAAGGACACCGACGGCGTGATCGGCTTCGCCGGCACGAAGGACCGTCCGATCCCGATGCGTCCGAAGGAAGTCGAAGGCCTCCTGGCCCAGGCCCGCGAACGCGAGGATACCGTCAAACCCAAGATCAGCTTCGAAGTCGGCGACAAGGTCAAAGTGGCCGACGGCCCCTTCCAGAATCAGAACGGCGTGGTCGAGGAAATCGATCCCATCCGCGGCAAACTCCGCGTCTCCGTCACCATCTTCGGTCGCGAGACCCCGGTCGATCTGGAATACTGGCAGGTCGAAAAAGCCTGAGCCGCAAGACCGTTCGCTGCGGTTCCTTCACGCCCAGCCCGCACCGTTAAAGCAGCCGCGCGACCATCCGCGCGTGCGCAGGCCGCCGTGCTCGCATCGCTTCATCGGTCAGGAACCGCTCAAACTTCCGCTCCGGCGTCCAACCCTCAAGGTAACTCCGGACGCTATCCATATACGAGAGCAACATGCAGTAGGCATTTCTGTGGCGAGCGAGAAGTGCCGTAAACGCACCGTATCGCGCATTTTCTTCAACGACTCAGTGATTGCAGTCGTTCCGCGGCATCGCGCGCTTGCTCTGAAATCGCGCCACGCTAAACTTCCGGCATGGCTACCATCACCGAAGTCGAAAAACTCGCGTTTGACCTGCCTGATTCCGATCGAGCCGTTCTCGCGGCTCACCTGCTCCAGTCACTTCCTTCCGTCTTGCACGACGAGGACGATGGGATTGCCGAGGCTTTGCGCCGGGATGCCGACTTCGACGCGAATCCCGAGATTGGCATTACTCTGGAGCAACTCGACCAGCAGATTGCTGCCCGCCGAGGCTGATGCGGCTTGTTCTGCATCCGAAGGTTCACTCCGATGTTTGCGCGATCATGGAGTATTACGAGCGGGTCGCCAGCCCGGAGCTTGCGGATGACTTCTACAGCGAGTTGCGGCGCTTTATGCTGGAGGCTGCAGAGCAACCCGAGGTGTTTTCCATCCGCGAGCGGGATCTCCGCCGCGCCAACCTGCATCGTTTTCCTTACCACTTTCTTTACCGTATCGTTGGCGATTCGGTTCGCATTTTGGTTGTCCGACATCACCGGAGGCATCCATCGCTTGGCGTGCGACGCCGATAACAATACGCCGAAGCGGGCGCTGCTACGAACTCGCTTCGCTGTCGCCATTGCCCCGTAACTGCGGGATTGAGGTCGTTCGGTCCCCTATGCCGCCTCCCGAACTAGCCGAGCAAAGTCTTGCCTTACTAACGCGCGTTCTTGGCGAGGCGTGTGAGAGTGAGCCCGAGAACGATTTGCACGGAGCATTCGTTTATCGACGCGCTCGAAACATCTCTGACTTGGGAGAGGATGTGCTCGCACTGGAACTGCAAGAGCGCTCCAGCGCCTCCCGTATTGTAGTCCGCCCGATGATTGAGAGTCTTTTCCGACTCGTTGCCGCAGTAAAGTGTCCCGCGTTCGTAGCTGAGAAACTTGTCGCAGAACTTGAGGAAGAGGTTGAGCGGATACAGAACTGGATTGCGGTCGATCGCCCTTCAGTGATGAATATGAGCAGGGCGGCAGCTATCGAACGATTTATGAGAAGGCGGTCGATATGCGTTCACCGAAGCGTCCGTAAGCGTGGGCAACGAGCCAGATCTGCGGTCCCGACCGCATTCTTGCGACATTATGCTGAGTTTACGCCGCATTTCTCCTTGCCCTGAGGGCAGCGGGCGGGTTTAAATCCTGACAATTCCTTAACCAGATATGTTTCCTCTTCTTCTTGCCGGCGGTGCCTTTCTCGGAGCGGTGACCCAGCCTGAACCGGATCTCTACAATCACACGCTGCGCGGCGAACGGATTCTGGCCAAGGAAGTCGTCACCCGCGGTCGCTGGGGCACGCCGATGCTGCCGGACGGCAAGGGGGGCTACAGCCTGATCGCTCCGATCAACCAGCAGTTTATCGATTTGAGTCTGCAGCAACCACCCAAGCCAAGCCACTTGACGCCCTTCCGGCCGGTTTCCACGCTGGTGGTGGAATTGCCTCAGTAGCATTCGCTGGTCCGTCGTTCGGTTCGGGTAAGGATCCCAATGGGCGTGAAAACAGGGACGCTTTTTCGTGACGGCCTGAAGGTTGGCATTCTGGTCTACCTCGCCGGCTTGACCGCGTGTGCCCATCGCAACGAGCCGGTCGTCGGGGAGTTTATTCCGTTTGGCGAGCGTTTGGCGGCCTTCGTCTCCCTGCAAAACAGCGGACGTTTCGATCAACTGCGGACTCATTTTACACGGACCGCAACCATCCAGTCCCCCGTGACGCCGCAAGGTGCGGGCGTTGATCTCTACCTTCGGGCCCTGGCGGCCGAACCCTATACGCTCACGGTGAAAAGCACCGAGGTGGTTTATTCGTTTCCCAATCGGGCTATGACGCAGAGTCAGGTGGTGGCCAGCGCCCCCGCGCGCTTCAATCTACAGGAACGGCTCACGGTGGAGTGGCGGATGGAGGATGGCCACTGGCGCATCGCGCGCATGTTCTACACGGACTGGCCGGCGATCGTCGGAACCTGGCGGCGCAGCGGGTTGAAAAACGAAGGTTCCATCGAGTTGCGCGTCATGCCCGGCGGCACCTATGTCGTTTACACCGCGGAGGACTATTCGGCCCCCGCCTTCCGTGGCCGCTATCGGCTGGACAGCAACAAAATCACCTTCGCGGACACCTCCGCGTACGAGGCCAAGCAATTTCAAGGCGGCGACGGAAGCTACATTTTTCTGCGAACCCCGACCGGGGTGACTTTCCGCAAGGTTGATGACGAAAACCCGTGGCGAACCGAGCGCTACGATGGGGCCTGGTCGTCCGCCCGTTGACGGAACCACTGGGAGGCTAGCCCGGAACCGCCGACCGCGATCAGCGGGGTTTCCGGGTGGTTGAGTCGTTC
>JBMOHI010000386.1:0-2931 GCA_049317925.1 Terrimicrobiaceae bacterium | reverse complement strand
CCCCCGATCCCAACGGCTTCGGCATCGGTTTCCAAAATCGTGCCACCGCCGAGGGAGTCCGCACCGGCATCACCGTCACGGGATGCTCGGTATACCAAAATCTGCGCTACGGCATCGCCATCAGAGGCTGCCGCGACGCCACCGTGAAAAACTGCCTTGTCGCCGACAACTCCTACGGGTTTGCCATCAGCCAATCCCGCAACGTTCTTGTGGAGGAGAACGAGATCGCCTGGAATCTCAATGACGGTTTACTCGTCACATGGGACACCGAGGATGTTGTGGTGAAGAAGAACGCCATTCATCACCACAGCCGGTTCGCCCATCCCGACAATTTTCAGACCTATCGCGGAGTGAAAAACGTCCTGCTCGATTCCAACGTCCTGGTGGCTAGTGGTCAGGGCGCCCACACCCAGCAGACGGTGGATCTGACCGCCCGCAACAACATCTTTGCCGGAACCAGCGCGAACGTGTTCTTCACCAGCGGCCCGGACACCAAAAACACCGGCACAGAGAAAGAGGGAGGCGGCTACGTGCTGGAAAACAACACCTTCGCCCTCTTCGCGAACGGCGCGGTCATTATCAAAGGCCCCGGGCATAAAATGACCGGCAATATTTTCGCCGTTCAAGGAGGCAAATACGCCTACGGCAGCGACGAACCTTCGAGCGGGGTCACGTCAAAGAACAACCGCTTCTGGATCAGCGACAGCTCGCACGGCATTCTGGCGAGCTTCAAGGAGGGCAGAAGCATCCGCTTCACCAATCTCGAAGATCTCCAAACCCAAACCGGGCTCGAGGAAGGCTCGGACCTCGTTGATCCCGCATTTCCCAATGCCCCGGTGCGGGTGGCCGGGCTCGATGGAAAGAAAATCTCGCTCTGTACGGAATCCCGCCTGTTTTACGAAGGAACGGATGCCTTCAAAACGGGCGATCATGTCGAATTCGATTTCGACGGTGTGGATCGCGTAGTGCGCGACGCCGACGGCGAGTCCATCGTGATCGACCCTCCCCTCGCCAGCGCTCCCGTCACAACCGTCCTGCTGGCCAACTGGGGAACCAAGCCGGTCGGAAAAATCGACCTGCGGACCAAAGACAAACGCGGATCGACCGTGAACTTCGAGGCCTACATGCGCGGCGACTTCAACGACGACGGTCAGCGCGATGTGCCGGCCTGGCCCGCCGGGATCACCAGCCCGCGCAAGACGCTCTGACCCTGCATGAAATCCTCCCTCCTCCGCTGCCTGCTCGGATTCTCCCTCTTCGTTTCACCTGACCTTCCGGCCCGTGATTGGTTTGTGAATGCCGCAACCGGGAAAGACGATGCCAGCGGGTCCAAGGACGCGCCTTTGCAAACAATCACCAAGGCCACCAGCGCACTTTCCCCCGGCGACCGCGTCGTTCTCGCGCCGGGCATTTACCGGGAGACCGTGGTCGTGACCGCCGCCGGAACGAAGGACAATCCCATCGTCATCACGTCCGAGGACGCGGCCAATCCCGCCATCATTTCCGGCGCGGATGCCATCACCGGCTGGCAACCCTTGGCGGGTTCGGCGCTACCGGAGGCGGCTAACCCGCATGCGGCCGAAATTTCCTACGCGGACGTGGACTTCGTTCCAGAATATCTTTTCGCCGGAGCGAACAAGCAGCACATCGCGCGTGAGCCCAACACGGGATGGTTCTCCGCCACTACGAGTGACGGGAAAAGCCTCACCTCGGACCAACTCGGATCCGTTAATGCCGAAACCCTCGATGGCGCGCAGATCTTCTTTTTTCGCGCGAAAGGCGTGGAGCAGGAACTGGCGGACGTGCAGGGTTGGTCGGGGGCCAAGGGAACGGGTATTGAGCTGACCGCCCCGCTCTTCAAAGGACGCGCCGTCCCCTATACCGAAGGCGACCGTTTTTACCTGCAGAATCATATTGCGCTTCTGGATCAACCCGGGGACTGGATCTTCAAGAAAACCGAAACCGGGGCGCGGATTTTCTGGTGGCCGCCTACCAAGGACGCTCTGGCCCAGGCCGAAGCCCCGAAACGGACTCAGATCGTGGATCTCTCCGATGCCAGTCATGTGACTTTGCGAAACATCCAGGTCCGCCACGCCGCGCCGGACTCAAACGGTTTCGGCGTTGGTTTTCGAAACCGCCACGCCGCCGAAGGAGTCCGCACCGGAATCACCCTCGCGGGCTGCGCGGTCTATCAAAATCAACGCTTCGGCATCGCCATCAACCGCTGCCGCGACGCCACCATCAAGAACTGCCTCGTAACCGACAATTCCTATGGCGTCGCAATCAGCCACTCCCGCAACGTTCTTGTGGAGGAAAACGAGATCGCCTGGAATCTCAACGATGGATTGGTCGTCACATGGGACACCGAGGATGTCGTGGTGAAAAAGAACGCTATTCATCACCACAGCCGCTTCGCCCACCCCGACAACTTTCAGACGTATCGCGGCGTCAAAAATGTCCTGCTCGATTCCAACGTCCTGGTGGCCAGCGGCCAGGGAGTCCACACCTCGACGACGGTGGATCTCATCGCCCGCAATAATATCTTCGCCGGAGCCAGTGCGAATGTGTTTTTCACCAGCGGCCCGGACACCAAGAGCACCGGCACGGAAAAAGAAGGGGGCGGCTATGTGCTGGAAAACAACACTTTTGCCCTCTTCGCCAACGGAGCCGTGATCATCAAAGGCCCCGGACACAAAATGACCGGCAATATCTTCGCCGTCCAGGGAGGCAAATACGCCTACGGCAGCGACGAGCCATCCAGCGGAGTGACTTCAAAAAACAACCGTTTCTGGATCAGCGATAGCTCGCATGGCATCCTGGCGAGTTTCAAGGAGGGCAGAAGGATCGGCTTCACCAATCTGGAAGATCTGCAAAAACAAACCGGGCTCGAGGAAGGCTCGGACCTCGTTGATCCCGCATTTCCCAATGCCC
>JBMOHI010000385.1:0-2948 GCA_049317925.1 Terrimicrobiaceae bacterium | reverse complement strand
TGCGAACCGTGGGATGGCCCGGCTGCGTTGTGTTTCACTGATGGCATCACCGTGGGCGCGTCGCTCGATCGGAATGGACTGCGTCCGGCCCGCTACGAGCTCAGCGAGGACGGTGTTTTCTGCCTCGGCTCCGAGGTGGGCATTTCCGGAATCGACCTGCGCGACATCGTCGAGATGGGACGTCTGGCTCCGGGCGAAATGATCGCCATCGACACCGCCGGCGGAAAGCTGCTCAAGGACCGTGACATCAAGGCCGCCCTCGCCGCGCGCAAGCCTTATGGCGAATGGCTGAAAAAAAATCTCGTCCGGTTCGCGCACACTCCGGAGAAGGAAGTCGCCGCCCCCGCGGGCGAGCTCGACATCCTCACCCTCACCCAGCGTCAGATCGCCTTCGGGTATTCCAGCGAGGAGCTCGATATGATCCTCAAGCCGATGTTCAAGGACGGGGCTGAGGCCGTTGGTTCGATGGGCGACGACACGCCGCTGGCGGTCCTCTCGCTCAAACCGCGGCTGCTCTACACCTATTTCAAACAACTCTTCGCCCAAGTCACCAATCCGCCGATTGACCCGATCCGCGAGAAGCTGGTCATGTCCCTGCGCACGATTCTGGGCTGGCGGCGCAATTTGCTTTCGGAAACCCCCGAGCATTGCCGGCAGGTCGCTCTGGATTCACCGGTCCTGCTCGACTCCGAGGTGGAAAAACTGAAGGTTCTTGGCGGCGATTTTCCAGCCGCGACCATTTCCAGTTTGTGGCCGGTCAGCGAAGGAGCCGCGGGTTTGGAAAAAGCTGTCGGCCGCATTTGCCAGGAAGTTGAGAAAGCGGTGGATCAAGACATCCGCATTGTCATTTTGTCCGACCGCGGGGTTGATCATGACCAGGTTGCGGTTCCGATGCTTTTGGCCATGGGTGCGGTGCATCATCATTTGCGCCGGGTGGGAAAACGCATGAAGGCCAGCATTATCTGCGAATCGGCCGAGGCCCGCGACGTGCATCAGGTGGCCTGCCTGATTGGCTACGGTGCGAGCTGCGTGAATCCGTATCTGGCTTTCGAGTCGCTGCGGGAACTCATCGAAAAAGGCAAGGTCGATCCCGACTTCGGCAAGGCCGCTCTCAATTACAAAAACGCGCTCGAAAACGGCCTGCTCAAGATCATGTCGAAGATGGGCATTTCCGTGGTCAGCAGTTACCGCGGGGCCCAGGTTTTCGAGGCCATCGGCATTTCCACCAAGGTGGTCGAGGAATGTTTCACCGGCACCTGCACGCAAATCGAGGGTCTTGGTTTTGCCGAGATCGCAGGCGAAAGCCTGGCCCGTCACGCCCTGGCTTACGGGAATGCGGTCCCGGTCGAAGCGGGCAAACTTGAAGATCCCGGCTACTACCGCAACCGGCGGGGCGGGGAGCTGCATGTGGTCACGCCGCCGGTGCTGCAGAATTTCCACACCTTCGTCGGCATCAAGGGCGCGGACAAGGCGGGCAAGGCGGAGGACTACAAGAAATACGTGGACGCCGTGCTGGCCAACCGACCTCACTCGCTGCGCAATTTGCTGGAGATGTCGGCCCTGCCTTCCGGCCCGATTCCCCTCGAGGAAGTCGAGTCCATCGAGGACATCCGGCGTCGTTTCACCACGGCGGGCATGTCGCTCGGGGCTTTGAGTCCCGAGGCCCACGAAACCCTGGCCATCGCCATGAACCGTATCGGCGGAAAATCCAACAGCGGCGAAGGCGGCGAAGATCCCGAGCGCTTCAAACGCCGCGAGAACGGCGATTGGGCCAACAGCGCCATCAAGCAGATCGCCAGCGGGCGCTTCGGTGTCACCGCGGCCTATCTGGCCAGTGCCAAGGAAATCGAGATCAAGATGGCCCAGGGCGCCAAGCCCGGCGAGGGGGGGCAGCTTCCCGGCCACAAGGTCAGCGCCTACATCGCCAAGCTTCGCCATGCCGTGGCCGGGGTTACTCTGATTTCCCCGCCGCCGCATCACGATATCTATTCGATTGAGGATCTGGCCCAGCTCATCTACGACCTCAAGCAGGTTAACCCGCGCGCCCGCGTTTGCGTGAAGCTTGTTTCCGAGGCCGGGGTGGGAACCATCGCCGCCGGCGTGGCCAAGGCCCATGCCGACATCATTTTGGTCAGTGGCCACGAAGGTGGCACGGGCGCGTCACCGCTCAGTTCTGTCAAAAACGCGGGCGGGGCCTGGGAAATGGGCGTGGCCGAGACACATCAGGTGCTTCTGCTCAACGGCCTGCGCGACCGCGTGACCCTGCGCACCGACGGCGGCATGCGCACGGGCGAGGACATTGTTTACGCCACTTTGCTCGGCGCGGAGGAATACAACTTCGGCACTGCGGCGCTCATCGCGACCGGCTGCGTGTACGTGCGGCAGTGCCACCTCAACACCTGCCCCGTCGGGGTGGCCACCCTTGATGACAAGCTGCGCGCGAAGTTCAAAGGCAAGCCCGAGCATGTCGTGAACTTCTTCAACGCTGTGGCCGGCGAAGTGCGCGAGATCATGGCCCGGCTGGGTTTCCGCACCATCAACGAGATGATCGGTCACACCGAATGCCTCCGCCAGCGGCACATTCCCGATCATCCCAAAGCCAACACGGTCAATCTCAGCCGCCTCCTCGTCGATGTGGCCAAGGGCGACTCGACCATGGTGCGGCACGCCACCCGCTCCCGCAACGACGGACCGGAGGACCGCACCCTGGACGACATTATTTTGCAGGACGCCAAGGATGCCATCAATGATGGCAAGCCGATCACGCTGTCCTTCAAGATCACCAACATCAACCGCTCCGTCGGCACCCAGGTGTCTGGCGAAATCGGGTACCAATACGGTGAGGAAGGTCTGCCCGACGGGACGGTCGATCTGCGGTTTTCCGGAAGTTCCGGCCAGAGCTTCGGGGCCTTCCTTGCGCCCGGCGTGAGGCTCGTTCTCACCGGCGA
>JBMOHI010000384.1:0-2953 GCA_049317925.1 Terrimicrobiaceae bacterium | reverse complement strand
ATTCCGATGTCTCGCTCTCCCTCGTTTATGCCGAATTCGACTGGGGCAGCGACATTTATAAAAACCGCACCCTCGTGCAGGAGCGCCTGCAGACCGCCCGCGAGCAATTGCCGGCAGGCGTCCAGCCCTTCCTCACTCCCGTCGCCTCCCTCATGGGCGAAATCCTCCTTGTGGGCGTGCGTTCCACGATCAAGGAAGGCGAACCCGGCTACCTCCCGCCCAGCGAAGTTCGCGCCCTGGCCGACTGGACCATTAAACGCCGCCTGCAAAGCATCTCCGGCATCGCCGAGGTCCTCAACATGGGCGGCGGCATCAAACAAATCGAAATCCAGCCCGACCCCTACCGCATGCAATCCCATGGCGTCAGCTTCGACGAACTCGCCGACACCGCCGCCGCCGCCGCCAACACAACCACCGGCGGCTTCCTCACCTCCGGACCGACCGAGATCATGATCCGCCATCTCGCCATGACCACCGACCTCGCCGCCCTCGGGCGCACGGTGATCAAAATGGTCGGCGACCGGCCCATCCTCCTCTCCGATGTGGCCTCCGTGGCCTGGGGCATCGAACCCATGCGTGGCGACGCCACCGTGAGCAAGGCTCCGGAAAAAACTCCCACCTACGGCGTCATCATGTCGGTGACAAAATCCCCCGGCTTCGACACCCGTGCTCTCACCCGGGAGATCAAAGGGGCCCTTGACGAACTCGCGCCCAGCCTGCCCAGGGGCGTCGAAACCATCGTGCTCTTTCAGCAAAAGGATTTCATCGACAACGCCATGGGCAACCTCCGGAGCGCCATCATCGAAGCCGCCGTGATGGTTGCCGTGGTTCTCTTTATTTTCCTGCTCAATTTCCGCACCACATTCATCACCCTCATGGCCATGCCTATGAGTTTTGCCATCACTCTGCTCAGCTTCCAATGGCTCGGCGTTTCGGTGAATTCCATGACCCTGGGCGGCCTCGCCGTCGCCATCGGCATGGTCGTCGATGATGCCATCGTGGATGTCGAAAACGTTTTTCGCCGTCTGCGTGAATGGAAGCGAAGCGAAGATAGACTGCCGCAGGCAGCCCGGAGGGAGAACGAAGCGATTCAAAACGCCGCCCTGCCCGAACCGCATGACAGACTCCATGTTATTGCCCGCGCGTCGGGCGAAGTCCGCAGCTCCATCCTCTACGCCACCGTGCTCATCGTGCTTGTCTTCATCCCGCTCCTCGGACTCACCGGGGTCGAAGGCAAACTTTTCGCCCCCATTGCCATCGCGACCATCATCAGCATGATCGCCTCGTTCGTTGTCTCTCTCACCCTCATCCCGGTCCTCTGCTCCTTTCTGCTTCATCCGAAAGCCGGTCACGAACACCCCGACGGCTGGCTCGTGCGCACCTTGAAGCGCCTCCTGCGCCACACCGCCCTGCGACTCGCCTTCGACCTGCCCTATCCCGTGCTGGCCGTCGTCCTCGTCGGTGTGCTGGCCGCCTTCTCCCTCTATGCCAGCATGGGCAAGGATTTCCTGCCTTCGTTCAAAGAGGAAACCGCCCTCATCGCCGCCACTTCCGCCCCCGGCACGGCGCTCGAGCAAATGAACCGGATCTCCGACGTTATTGAGGAACAGATCCTCGCCGTCCCCGAGGTTTCCCAAGTCGGCCGCCGCCTCGGCCGCGCCGAACGCGGCGACCACGTCGTCCCCGTCTCCACCGCCGAATTCGATGTGGACTTCCGCCAGGGGGAGGAAACGAAGAGCCGCCCCCGCGCAGAAATCCTCGCGGATCTCAAGGCTCGCATCCAATCCATCCCTGGTATTTTTGCCGTCATCAGCGGCCCGCTGGCCGACCGCATCGGCCACATGCTCAGCGGCGTCTCCGCTCCGGTTGCCATCAAGGTTTTCGGCCCCGACCTCGACACCCTGCGCCGTATCGGCACCGAGGTGCAGGCCTTGGCCAAAACGATCCCCGGCTTCGAGGATGCCAAGCTCGACCAGCAATCCTCCATTCCGCAACTCCGCATCGAAGCCGACCGCGACCGCGCCTCCGCCTACGGCATCACCCCGGGGATTCTCAACGAAAAGCTCAGCGCCCTCATCGGCGGAAAATCCGTGGCCGAACTCCGCGAAGGCCAGCGCGCCATCAATCTCGTCCTGCGCCTGCCCGTGGCCTGGCGCGATTCCCCCGAAAAGATCGCCCGGCTTCCCATTGAAACCGGCGGCGGGAGTTTCCTCCCCCTGCACGCCATCGCCGACGTGCGCGAAGCCAAGGGGCCCAACGTCATTTTCCGCGAAAATGGCCAGCGCCGCTTCACCATCGCCATCAAGCCCACCGTCCGCGATGTGGGCGCCCGCGTCGCCGAACTCGAAAAGATGGTGGCCGATCAGGTCAAACTCCCCGAGGGCTACTTCGTGACCTACGAAGGGGAATTCCAAGCGCAGCAGGATGCCACCCGGCGCATCCTCATCCTCAGTGCCGCCGTCTTCCTCATCATCGTCTTCCTGCTCTACGGCTATTTCCAGAGCCTCTCGCTCGCCCTGCAGGTGCTGCTCAATATTCCCCTCGCCCTCGTCGGCGGACTTGTCCTGACCTGGCTGCTGATTGATAACATCAGCATCGCCACCCTCGTCGGTTTCATCGCCGTCGGCGGCATCGCCGCGCGCAATGGCATCATGATGCTCTCCCACTACCTCCACCTGATGAAACATGAAGGCGAAGGTTTCACCCGGGAGATGGTCGAGCGTGGCACTCTTGAACGCATGGTCCCCGTCCTCATGACCGCCCTCGCCGCCGGCATCGCCTTGATTCCCTTTGTCCTGGCCGGCGACCAGCCCGGCAAGGAGATCCTCCATCCCGTCGCCGTCGTCATTGTCGGCGGTCTCGTCTCCTCCACCCTGCTCGACTTCCTCATCACCCCGCTGATCTTTTACACCTTCGGCCGCCAGGCCGCCATCGGCGCCCTCGCCCGCAACGC
>JBMOHI010000383.1:0-2958 GCA_049317925.1 Terrimicrobiaceae bacterium | reverse complement strand
ATGGCCAAAGCGGCCACCGGGCTGGTGGTGCGTGGCGCACGGAAGGTGGCGCGGGGTCCGGTCGTGGTGAGGACTCCGACATTGACCGGTTGGGGCGAGCCCGTCGTGATGACCCAAAGCTGGTAGCTATGATCCGCTGGAGGCGGGGGGAGTTTGGAAAGCTCCAGAACGCCGGCCTGCTTGCGCTGATCCCAAAGCACGGTGACTTCGCTCCCGGCGGGGGCTCCCGGTTGCGGGGCGAGGGAGACGGTCTGAACTTCCTTGAGCGCATCACGGCCTTCGACCGAGGCGACCCGGGTTTTGAGATCGTTCCGCTCGCTTTCCAACGTGGAAACACGCGCTTCGAGCCGGTTGCGTTCGGATTCGAGTCCGGCCAGACGCAATTGCAGGGTGCCGTTGTCCTTGGTCAGACGGGCGACCTGGACTTCGGAGCGGGATTTGCCGAGGGAGAGGAATCCGCAAAAAATCGCGAGCAGGGCGGCGATGGCCCAGGGGATCCATTTTGCCCACTCAAACGAAATTCCTTCGCGTGGTAAGCCAGCGGGTTCCGGGATGGGATCCGGGGGCGCAACCTGCTGGAGAATGGTATCGCGCAGCGCCGGTGGTGCGGAATATCGGGGCAGGGCTTTGGCCAGCAGATTGGACGCCTCCGTGAGCTCGTGGACGAGGGCCTGGAGCGCGGGGTCCTGTTTGAGGGCGCCCTGAAACACGATGAGTTCGTCGCCCTCAAGCAAGCCGAGGGCGTAGAGTGAAGCTAGTTCTCCGCGTTCTTCCGTGTTCATGCGTGGTGTTGCAGGGTTTGCCGGAGTTGCATCATGGCGCGCCGGATGCGGCTTTTCACGGTGGTGAGGGGCAGGGAAAGCTTTTCTGCGATCTCGCTCTGGGAGAGTCCGCTAAAATAGGCGAGTTCAATGGTTTCGCGTACGTCGCCGGGCAGAGACTCGAGGGAGGCGCGCACGGCGCGGGCTTCTTCGGTTTGTTCGGCGGCGCTGGCGGGCCCGGGGACGTCGAGAGGAAGGCTGATCTGTTCGGCTTCGGCCTCGTCGTTGAGGCGCTGGCGCCGGGTGGCCGAGCGGATCCGGTCGATGGCCTTGTGGCGTGTGATCGTGATGGCCCAGGCCAGGGGCGCGCCGCGGCCGGAGTCGTAGCTGCGGGCGTCCGTCCAGATCTTGGCGAAAACCTCCTGCAACAACTCCTCGGCATCCTCGGGTTTTTGCAGCATCCGCAAAGCGAGGGTGAAGAGGAGTCCGGAGAAGGAATCATAGACCCGGGCAAAGGCCTGTGCGTCGCCCGCGGCCACCTGCCGGATCACGGCCGGATCGATGTCCTCGCGGGTGGTTTCGGGTGGCGTCATGGTAGCAAGGAAGGGTGATGCCCTTCCGGCCTGCTTAAATTCCCGATTTGCGAGGGCAAGAAAAATAGCGGGTAACGCGATGGCATGTGAGCAGCGGGAAAACACTCCATGACTGTATGCGTCTGGCGAGGGACTTTGGATACGCGGGCGGCGAAAATTTTCATGTCCGGCGTTCGCGGGCGCAGCGGACGGCCACGTAATCGGTGTCGGGCAGAATGAATTTCCGCACTTCGATTTCGGCCCGCGAGGCCGGAAAATCACGGATAATCATTTCGGCGATCTCCAAGGCGAGGGTCTCAATCAGCCGGCGGGGACGGGCGGCGGCCAGGGCGGCGATTTTGCGTGAGGCGGCGTCGTAGTCCACCGTCTGGCCAATGTTGTCTCCCAGATCGGAAAACGGAGTTTCCGGCGTAATGACGGCGTTGATCACGATGCTCTGGGGGTGGGCCCGTTCCTCGTCGGGCACACCGAGGTGTGCTTCGACTGCGAGGCCATGGATGATGATCTCGTTCACGAAAGAAAGTGGCGCAGAACGGTGAGGTTGGCCACGATGATTTCGGGGTTGGCAGTGGCGAGTTTTTCGATGCGGTCAAAGCCGGTGAGGACGGCGACTCCGGTCACGCCGCCGTGGCGGGCGGTTTCGATGTCGTGGATCATGTCGCCGACGAAGAGGGTTTCGGCGGGATTGAGATTCCGTTCCCGCAGGATTTCCCGGATTTTCTCCCGCTTGTCCATGATGGCGGTGTAGGCGTGCTCGAAGGCGTCGCGCACGCCGAGGCGTCCGGCCTGGGCTTCGAAATGGTCGGTCTTGATCGTGCTGAGCAAAAATGTGCGGCGGCCGGTCGCGTGGCAGAAGTCGAGAAACTCCCGCGCGCCGGGGAGGAGTTCCACCTCGTCGTTCAGTCCGGAAAAGAACCGCTCGTAGAGCGTCTCCAGTCCTTCGTCCGTCGCCTCCGGGATGAATTCGGCATAGAAGCCGGAAAACGGCAGCCGGAAGTGGGTGCGGAATTCCTCCAGGGTCAGTTCCTTGCGCCCGAAATGGCGGAAGATGGCATTGCTGGCCTTGAGCACAGGCGGCAGGTCATTGGCGAGGGTGCCGGACCAATCGAGGAGAATGTTTTTAAACAAGAGTTGAGAGTGGAGGGATGAAGGTTCAGCGGTTCAGCGGAAGCGGATTTCCCGGACCGTTTTGGCCCCGAAGCGGGTCTTGAGTTTGCGCAGGATCTCCGGCTTCCAGGAACGCTCGAGTTCGTAGCGCACGGTGGGTTGGAGGACCTGGATGATGAGGATGCCATCGCGCATGGAGACCGGAAGGGAATGCGCGGCCAGAAAATCGCCTACGATGTCGGTCCAGGCGGCCTGCACCTCCTGCTCGTTCAGGCGTTCGGTGAGACCGAGCTTGGGCAGGAGTTTTTTCAGCGCCTCGGCGGCGGGGATGCAGCGTTCGGGACGGTCGGGCTTCTCGGGAAGCCCCCGCCACTCCTCCAGGACCCGTTTGCGGATGTATTCGACGCGCATAAAAAAAGGCCCCCGCTTTTGGGGCGGAGGCCTTGAAGAAAACGAGAGAAAAACCGGCTTTATTCGCCGTCGTTGCCAATGGCCTC
>JBMOHI010000382.1:0-2960 GCA_049317925.1 Terrimicrobiaceae bacterium | reverse complement strand
GAATCGGCATGCTCCCGCGCTCGTAGGGGACCGGTTCGGCAAAATACCCGTCATCCAGCCACACCTGCAGCGGAAGCAGGTCAGGATAGTTCTGGTGGATGTATTCGCCGACCATCTGAACCGGGCGCTGCATGATGTTCTGGCACGGCATGTTCAGCAACGCGCCGCCATCGAGTCCGGCATCAACGAGGATGCTGAGCTCAATACCGGCCAGTTCGTTCCACGCCATGTTTTCAAGCCCGGGAATCTCGTCGTAGATTTCCTTGAAACGATAGGATCCCCACGGGCCGGGCTGGGTGATTTTGACCTGTTTGATCGGGCGCTTCACCAACTCGTCGATCAGGGTCTCATAAGTCGAAGCGGGCAGGAGTTTGAGCGCATCGGACTGGACGGCCTCGATGTAGAAATCCATGCGCGGGAACACGGCCTTTTTTTGTCGGAGGAGCAGATAGAAATCGCAGTAGTAGTATTGTTTCCACGCATAATCCCTATCGGCGTCCTCACGCCCGAACGGCACGAGTTCGCCGCCCCACATCTGCCAGAGAGTCGGCTGCATGGTGAAATCCGCGTAGGCGACGAGAGCGGCCTTTTCCGCGAGTTCCGGGATGGCTGCTCCGGGACCAAGGACGATGTGCAAAGTGCCAGTTGCGGGGTTCGCGAGACGTCCGGCTAGCAAACTCACGGCATCCGCGTCGAGGATGTCAGCCAGCGTTCCCTCCGTGTTGACCCAGCCAAAGGAAGGGTCGTCACTCACGAACTTTTTCCGGTATTCAACGAGATCGCTGCGGAAGAGATTGGAGGTGGATTCAAAAACGACTTTGAGAGCGGAATGGCCCGCCGCCTCAGCAAGCCCGGACTGGAGCGATTTCCAATCAACCCCATACCATCCGTCAATCAGCAAAACCCCGGGCGCACCGCCGGACAGTCGGGCGGTAAGTTGATCGAGCAGGCTGCGGCAGGATGCCGCGGTTCCGACTGTGATGGAATCGCGGGTTCCTGCTGGCAACGGAAGCGAGTTTTCGGCGTTCTTGCGGTATTCGTAGAGGGGCATATGGGGAGGGGTGGGGGTTGCTTTTTCCGTGGAGAATCAGCTTCCTGACTCTGCCTCATGGGGCAGGTTTTCCAATATGTCCTGATTGTAAAAATGAGTATTCTGGTGGTATGTTTGTAACTGAGTGAATTCTTCTTTTCTACCGCTGCATGTTCGTCCCCGTCTGGTACAATGCGGTCTGTGCCTGCACGGGAGAAAAGCGGTGGAATCCCATCTTCAGCGCGAGTGCTGGAGTTTGCATTTTTACCACTACGCCGGGTCACTGCGCACTGGAGGGGCGGCGTATTCCTTCCTGCCTGGCAGCGCGAGTCTCATTCCTCCGGGCTGTGAGGTGGAGTGGCGATTTCCGCCGCATGCCTCGCATTATTACGTACACTTCAAAAATCCTGCCAAGGCGAAGGGCGTTTCCGTTCCGGTGTTGCGACCACCAGACGCGATCTTACCGGGATTTGGAAATCAGTTTGATCAGTTGATTCTCTTCTTCAGCGCGGGCGAGAATCAACGGGCAAGTATCCGCTTGTGGGACCTCCTTTTTCAGATCGTCGAGCCCGTTTCCCCGCAGCAACCCGTCGAACATCTCCATCCCAACCTGCAAATAGCACTGGCTGTAATCCGCAACAGCCCCGGTCAAAAACTCACCGTCCAGCGACTCGCCGCCGGAATGGGGATTTCGCGCAATCAACTGACGCGGCTCTTCCAAAAAGAATTTCAGTGCGGTGCCAAGGAATACCTTCGGCAGATCCAAACCACCCGGGCGCTGGACCTGCTGGAAAACTCCGCCCTCAGCGTCAAGTCCATCGCCCTTTCCTGCGGTTTCTGCGACCTCTCCCACTTCAACAAAGCCATTCGCAAAAAGACGGGCGCCTGCCCGACCCAATACCGACAACGCCGCTTGATGGAGTTCCGAGAATCGAAGTAGGATGAAAGAATGGTTCGCGTGGGCTGGCCGGGAAATCTGCGAAGAGCCAACAGATTCGCAATCAAGTAAGGAAAAAGATAACTCACCATGAAGAGGAATTGCTGCTCCAAGCTCGATATCGTCGAAGGCCAACCCTCTTTCGAACTTGCGTCCGACCGGGTGAGTCTTGCTGTAACAAGCCTAGGCGGCCATCTGGGGCCGGCTGTTTTCAAGCTGGGGCGGAAAAAGGTCGCGCCGCTGAGCGTTGCACCATGGGCCCGCGAGACGCTTCCCGCTAAACTCCCGGCGATTCTCCGGGTGTTGCGGGGTGATTTTTTCTGCGCTCCCTTCGGGGCGAGCGAGGAACCATGGTGGCAGGAGAGGCATCTGCCGCACGGTGACAGCGCGAACCTTCCTTGGCACTTTGCTACTGAGAGAGTCCCATCGCTGTAGACGGGCCGGGCACGATTCCCTGACAACAATTCGGAAACGGTTAGCACTCAAACTTGTGTGTCTGGAAAAAGGTGCTATGTGTGTCTAAACCCTGCTCATGCTGCACATATGGCTCATGATGCACGTGTTGATAGCCAGACGATTGCGAAAATAAGATAGGTTTCAGAGGAGAGCCACAATGGCTCATAACCTGAAGGTCATAGGTTAAATTTCTGCGCGCAACCCCTCTTTTCTTGTGACGTAACCAGTCGCGCTTTTGAAGGGAAACAGGCGACTCGGTAGCAAGGAGGCGAGGACGACGCCCCGACTCAAGTCGCAGGCTGTTTCAGGTATTGGGCCAGTTTCAACTATTGCTGAAACTGCTAAAAATTCCTGCACTCATGGCATTGGCCTCGACCGTCAGGAAGCTAGTTCGGCACTTTTTTCAGGCCGACGGAGAGCCAAAAAGCGAGCGATGGTGAATTACGAATTACGTAATTCGTAATTCGTAATTCGTAATTTTGCGCCTCCAACGCGATTTTCGGACCGAGTGGTCTCGAGTTTCAGTATCCTTCCTAA
>JBMOHI010000381.1:0-2962 GCA_049317925.1 Terrimicrobiaceae bacterium | reverse complement strand
TTTCCGGGTTCGCGCACCCAGCCCCAGACTTTGTAATCCTTCTTATACATGCGGCGACCGATGAAGTAATCACCGGCGGGTTCGGCTTGAATGGCGGCGTTCAGCCCGGCGGTGGAGGCCGCTCCGGTATCGACCGTTTCACAACCAGCCAAGATGACGCCGCAGAGGACAGCGGCCAGCAAATGGAACTTCATGAAAGGCGGGTCCTGGCGATAAACGGCGCGATCCAGTCCGCCAGAGCTTCCTCGGAAGCGATGTCAGCCTCTTCGGTGAGAGGAAAGAGGAACCAGTTTTCGAAATGGGTGGTGGACTGACCGGGTTGCAGGGTGACCAACTGGCCAAGGGATTCGACTTCGAGCATTTCGTCGTTGGTGAACGTCTCAAAGTTGCAGCCGCCGTCCGGGTAGTGTCCGCCGGGCTCGTGGTCGAAGGTTTTTACGAAGAGGCTGTCGCCCAGCACGTAGGCGATCCATTTTTCACGATGGGCGATGCCGATTTTTGTCGGGGGGTAGCCGGCGGATTGACGCAGGAGCCAGAATTTTTGTCCGAAGGTCCAGCGGGGATCGGAGAGGTCGGTATAGGGCCAGAGCACGATGCCTCGATTGGGTAGAAGATCGTGCGGATGTTCGCCCAGTGGTGGCTGGGGGATGATCTCCAATCCGCCCGGCTGCACGACAGTGAGAGCCCAGGTTGCGAGGGTGACGGGTTGTTCGCCGTCGTTCGTCGCGGTGTGCCGCAGGGTGACGCGGGGGCCGTCGTCGGCCAGAAGGACTCCGAGGGTTTTGCGGATGTGTTGAGGCCGCTGTTGGATGCTTTCAATGACAATCTCGCCCGTCGGTCTTTCCTGCTTCCAGGTGGCGGCGGAGTTGTCGAGATGGTAGGAAACGGCTTCATCCTCCGGCGCCAGCCAGAGGCGGTGTCCACCGCGGATGCACCAGTGGTCCTCGTTGGAAAAGCCGAGTTGCTCGTCAAAGGTTTTAAGCACATTCGCGCCGCGGTGGGTTTTGTAAACCAGGACGCGCGGCCCGACGTCAGTCGTGACCAGAAGTTCAACGGAATCATTCGAGAGCCGCAGGGTTTTATTCCAACCGTGAAAGGAGGTGGTCTCGAGTTTCATGTCTCAAAAAAACAAGCGGCGGAGAAAAGGATGTGTCCAGTGATGGCTGTTCGGGGGAGCAACAGTAATTTTGGGTAGAACAACCACAATATTCGATTACGCCTCCCGGTCGTCTCCTGTCAAGAACAGCGCGGACATCAGCCTGGAAAACCGCCTTACATCCCTGTTTGTTTGAGTCGCAGAAGAACCCGGATGAACAACGCGGTTGCCGCCACCGCCAGCCCCATGACAAACCCGAACCAAACGCCCTCCGCTCCGGATCCGAGCCGGAATGCACTCACATAAGAAACCGGAAGTGCCACCACCCAGTAGGCCAGTATACCGATAATCATCGGCATGCGGGCATCCTCGAAACCGCGCAAGGCCCCGGAACAAACGATCTGAATCCCGTCGAAAATCTGGAACCACGCCGCCATGCGCATGAGCCGGGCTGCCAGAAGGACAATCGCGGGGGCCGCCACAAACCAGCCCGCGATCAGTGTTCCCGCCGTCAGGAACATCACCGCGAACCCCGCCATAATCACGACCGCAAGCCCGAGAGCGCCGAAGATAATCGGCCGGCACCGTTCCGCTTCGCCCGCACCGCGCGAGTGTCCCACCCGAACGCTCACAGCCTGGGATAGTCCCAGCGGAATCATGAACGTCGTGCCCGCGCAGGTAATGGCGATTTGATGAGCGGCCATCGCGTTGATGCCCAGCCATCCCATCATCAGCGAACCAAAAGCAAATCCACTCACCTCGCTCAAATGCATGGTTCCGGCCGGCAGGCCGATGGCCAGGAGGGGACGCATCTCCGGCCACAGGCCACCCGCCAGCCACTTCACGGGACGGCTGATGCGCAGGGCGGGCGAAAGGAGGACGTAGGAAAACATCAGAATTGCTGTGATCACCCGCGCCAGCAGTGTCGCGAGTCCGGCCCCATCCAAGCCCATGCGTGGCGCGCCCAGATTTCCGTAGATCAGCACCCAGTTCAGTGCCACGTTGATTAAAACGCCGCCGATCATCAGCCAGAATGGCACCCACGGACGCGCCAGCGCTTCCGCCAGGTTCTTCGCGACGGTGGTGAGATAGACCGGCACGACGGACCAGCCGCAGAGCAGCAGGTAATTCACGCAGGCCGCGTTGACTTCGGGCGGCTGCCCCAGCCAAGGCAGGAGCGGAATGCCCGCATGCACTGCCAGCGCCACACCCGTGCCGATCACCGCAGCCATCACCGCGCCAGCCCGGAGGACTTCGCCGCACTGGTGCGCGCGGCCGGCTCCGAAGGCGTGGGAAGCGCGAACACTGACTCCCGCCAGCAGGCCGAAACCGAAGATGAAGGGGATCATCAAGACCGTGTTGGCAAATGCACAGGCGGCCAATGGCACCACCCCGACGTTGCCCACCATCACCGTATCCGCCAACCCCATGAGCATCTGGCTCACGTGCCCTGCTGCAATGGGAGCAGCCAAGGCAAGTGTGCGGCGGTTTTCCGAAAGGCTTTGCGTAAGCAGGGACATGGAAGGGCTGGAGATTCTTCTCGGGAGGAAAAGCGATGCTATCGACGCGCGGGCCGGCGGTCTTTAAGAAATTGGAACCCAGTCATGCTCGTTCCGGCCGGCCGCCGTGAGCTTTTCATTCGTCTTAAGCACAGAAGGTCTGGTAGGAAATCGGCGCGCCTCCCTCCAGCCTCCCCTGATTTTATGAACATAAAGAGTGTCCTTGTCGTTGTGTCTCTGCTTCTGAGTGTGGCCATTGGCCTTGTGCTGGGCCGGGGAGGGATGGTGAAGGAGACCGGAAAAAAGCGCCCTCTCATCGGTCTTTCCCTCGACACCTTGAAAGAGGAACGCTGGCAGGCGGATGCCG
>JBMOHI010000380.1:0-2981 GCA_049317925.1 Terrimicrobiaceae bacterium | reverse complement strand
CTCTTCCTCGACGAACCCTCCGCCGGCCTCGACCCCGTCACATCCGCTGAACTCGACGCGCTCATCCTCCACCTGCGCGACGCGCTCGGCGTCACCTTCGTCATCGTCAGCCACGAACTCGCCAGCATCTATGCGGTTGCAGACCGCGTCATCATGCTGGATAAGAAGGCCAAGGGGATCATCGCCGAGGGACGCCCGCAGGATCTGCGCGACAACTCGAAGGACCCCTTCGTCCACAAATTTTTCCACCGCGAAGCCGCATGAGCGCCAAACCCAACTTCTTCCGCATCGGCCTCTTCATCGTCATAGGCCTCGCCATTCTGGCCGCCGGACTCATTGCCTTCGGCGCCGGGCAGGTCTTCAAAAAGCGCATCTACATGGAGACCTATGTGAACTCCAGTGTGCAGGGAGTGGACAAAGGCACCCCGGTCAAATTCCGCGGCGTCCCCATCGGCATGGTCAGCGCCATCACCTTTTCCTTTAACGAATACGGCGCCACCAGCGAAGTCGATCGCTACAACTACATTGTTATCCTCATGGAAATCGACAAGGAGATGTTCCCCGGCATGTTCGATGAAAATCTGACCCCGCTGATCGAGAAAAACATCAAGCAAGGCATGCGCGCCCGTATCGAACCCCTCGGCATCACGGGCATGAATTACATCGACATCAACTACGTCAAGGATCCCGCCGAGTTCCCGCCCCTCGACGTCAACTGGACCCCGCACAACTACTATATCCCCTCCGCCCCCGGCCAGCTCGCCAGCATCCTCGACTCCGTCAACAACATGATGAGCGACATGAAAAAGCTCAACCTCGGCGATGTCCAAAGCGGCATCTCCCAACTTCTGAAAAACCTCAACGAAGCCGTCACCGGAGCAGAACTCGATAAACTCAGCAACGACCTCCAGGCCTTCATCGCCAACTTCTCCAAAGCCGTCAGCGACGCCAACCTCTCCAAGGTCAGCACCGATCTCCAGCAACTCATCGCCTCATTCGAAAAAGCCGTGGCCGACGCCAAGATCGGACCCCTTAGCGACGAGACCCGCCAGCTTTTGACCGGACTGCAAAAATCCAACGCCGACCTGCAAAAGGTGATCAAAAACCTTGAGCCCGCGACCCGCCTGAATCCCGCCGAAGTCCAGGCCATCATCGACAACCTCGCCGCCGCCACCGCCAACATCGAAGCCTTCAGCTCCTCCATCAAGCAGCGTCCGTCCTCCCTCCTCTGGGGCGGCCCGCCCAAGCCCAAGCCTGAACCCACTCCCAAGCCCACGCCACGGAAAAGGTAAGGCTCGCCCTCGCGAAGATTGTAGCCGCCGTCGTGAGACGGTGGGCTTCCTCGATTCGGGGGCGCTTGTCCCTCCACGTCCTCACGGACGCGGCCACAGTTTTTCCGAAACTGCGCATCGGCCAGAGTCCCCAACTTTGTGGGCTGATTCCGAAAGGGGAGCGAAGAACAACGCCCGCGAGCCTCAAATCTTGTAAAATTTCTGCCTATTTGTTGAAGATCAGGAAGCGGTCGAACCGGCCATTTTACAAATGATCCCCATGTTAGGCGCTTCGGCCCGTTTCATCTCCAATCCGATTCAATGAACTACAAGGCATACATTGATTACACTTGCGAAGAAGGGATTCATGCCGGGGTCTATAAGGACGATTCTTTCACCTATCTCCGCGATGCTGAGCCTGCAGTCAGCCATGCGATCAGAGGCTATTTGGAAGTGCGGTTGAACGAGGATATCCCTCGATCGTGGGATGCTCTCGCCACCCTCCTGCGTGACGGATATGGGCGCATGGCACCGCTGACAGAGAACAGCTTTCACCACATCGATACGCCCCAGGGGAGCGTCGAGCTTCTGTATCGCGCGGGCCTTCCGGCAACTGCCGAAGAGGCTCTCGCCGGGCTGCAGCGCTACCTCCGTCAGAATACCCATGATGGTCAGATTTACGGACTACCACAAAGCGCCTAACCACGCGCCGCAGTCCCGCTGCCCGAAATGAACATCAAAGTCACCAGCGTGGACTCCGCACCGGCTGAGCTTGACGCTCAGACACCCTTCACGGCACGCGTCCTCCGCCAGATTCCCGGCCCGGACCGCCCGGACTATCTGCTCGCCGAATTGAGTCAGCCTCTGACTTGGCAGCGCGATTCCGTCGAGACCCGCGTCAGCCATCTCGTGCTTTGCGCGCGTTGGGTTGGCGGCGTCATTGCTCCCGGAGCGACGCACATACCGGTCAACATTGCGTACGTCGTTGACCCTTCCGTGCTCGACGACGTGCAACTCGACTTTGCCAAGTGTCATTACATCGCCATCGGCATCGCTGATGTCACTCCATGAAAGAACATTCTCCAGCACCCAAATCCGGCGGACACTTTGTCGCGTTTCTCATCCTGAGTGCGATCGCGGCGGCGATTCTCTTGGCGGGGCTGGTCCTAGGCACAGAGCCGCGGCTGTTCATGGAGCGGAGCCCGGATGGGTCGTTTCGGGTGACGGGTTCCAATCAGTTTGCCGGGTGGCAGTTTTTTTCCAAGACCATCGAAGGAGTGCGCGACGTCACGACGGGCGATGCCGTGCGTGATGGACGCAGGGATTCCGTGAAGGAAAATCGCCGCCGGCGCAGTCAGCAGCACCTGGCTTTTTCCGGCAATGGAGGGGGGAGACTGAGGTGGGATCGGGAGAGTGATTCCCGCGTGATCGGTCAGTTCATGCAGGGGACGGAGCCAACGCTGGCGCTGGCCGACCCGCCTCCGCTTTGGCGGATGGCGGCCGCGTGGTTCTGTGTCGGGCTCGGCGGGCTGGCCTTTGTCGGTGCGATCCAGAGCAGCTTCTTTCCGAAGAAGAACGTCGCATCCGGGAGGGTCTGACGGCCGCCCTACGAACCCGAGCGGATCATTTCCAGAAAGCCGCTCTCCAAGGCCAGCGCTTCCTGCACGCCGGTGGCGAGGCGGCGGCGGAGGGTTTCCAGGGCGTCGAGGC
>JBMOHI010000379.1:0-2990 GCA_049317925.1 Terrimicrobiaceae bacterium | reverse complement strand
CAACAACCATCCTTCTCTTAACTCCGCCGCGGCCTAAATGCCGGGGGGAAGCTCACATAAACAAATATCGCTATTCCTGTAATGACAGAACTTTTGCCATTCTTGACCGAGTTTCTCGTTCCGCGAAAATCAATTGCAATTCTTCCTTCAACTTCTTTTTCAGTCAAACTGATTTGCGTTAGGCTATTTGCAGCGGCAAAAGATACCGCCATTTTCTTGGCCGCATCTGGAGTCATATTAACTAAGCTGCTTTGGGGAACAGGAGAAATTTCTGCTCTTAATAATGAATCTCCCGCTAATAATTCAGCGCGTTTTCCGCTATTGCCCGCATTAGTTTCCGTTCCTTGAACTGCTTTAATATTCGGTTGATCCGGGAAGACTACCGCCCATTCTGCGTATTGAAATGTAAAGGAGGCTCCCAAGCATGGTGACAGTGTTGCAAAGACCGCCAAGGAGTATGTTAAGTAAAAACGTCTACTGCTTGTAAGGGCACGGTACATAAAGTGAATCTTAAACATTACCCTTGTTTGATTGTCGCCTTGATGGCGGGCAAATTACCATTTTGGAGTTTGTTGACAGTGCTCTGGTCTGTATTCCCATCAAGGGTTGTGATCACCCGCTGATTGAAATAGACGGGGAAGTCCTGTAGTTGGAAGTCGTCTCCTTCGAGAAAGCGATTCGCGCTGGCAATCATGATCTTGGCTTTACCGTATTCACGGATGATACCACCGATTTTGGGGGCGTTCACTACGCATTTCATTTTATTGATCTGGTTTTCCAACTCTTTGCGAGCCGAAGGCGACATCCCTCGTAGATTTCCTTCTTTCAATTGAAACAAGATGGCCTTGCGGACGGTTTTACTTCCGTCGGAGCACGTAGCGGTAATGACGAAATCTGCTCCAGAGCGATACTCTGCTGAATTTTTCCCTCGATCCGCAACATCTGTTGTTTCAATCTTAATATGTTCTCCGTTATTACTTTGAATTTCAAGGCCGTGCAATTTACCTAATAGCGCAGAGGTGAACTTAGGTTCTTGGGGAAAGCGAAATTCATCCAAAGCCTCAATTGCCTCTGTTAGGGCGTTTCGTATTTGATTAGTAAAGTCGGCTGAATAGGAAAAGGCATGTCTTGGCATAAAACGAAAATTTGTGGCTAGCTCGAAGTTGCTCTCTTGCAGCCTAGATTTGCCGCAACGAATTTCACAGTTCCATTCCTTTGTAAAACTGTTCGGGAGGAACCCCGTCGCCGCGTTCGATTTCCCTATCGGCTGTGGCGACGGCCCGTTTGATTTCTTCCGCTTCGGCTGGGGAGAAATCTGACGCGAACTGCTCGTTGACGCGCGCGCAGAGAGGGTTGCGATCCTCGCGAGAGAGATCATTGGCCATGCTCAGAACTTCATGAACACTCATGGGGAATGGCTACACTCTACCGGGCGTTCAGGCAAGCATGCGTCGCGCGGCTGGGGCTAGAGTAGCGGTCGCTGACCTCTAGATCGTAGCCAAAATGTCGTTGAGCGTTTTGCTCGGACGAAGAGCTTTTGACGCAAGCGCATCATCGGGCTGGTAGTAACCACCGATATCGACAGGCTTCCCCTGCACCGCGATAAGCTCACTGACAATTTTGTCCTCATTCGCCGTAAGTTGCTCGGCAATCGGCGTGAAGAGCGCTTTCAGCTCCTTGTCGTCATCCTGGGCGGCGAGGGCTTGGGCCCAGTAGAGGGCGACGTAGAAATGGCTGCCGCGGTTGTCGGTGGTGCCGAGTTTGCGGCCGGGGGAGCGGTCGTTTTCAAGGAATTTGCCGGTGGCGGCGTCGAGGGTGTCGGCCAGAACCTTGGCCTTGGGAAGGCTGAAGGTCTCGGCGATGTGCTCGAAGCTGGGGGCGAGGGCGAAGAATTCGCCGAGGCTGTCCCAGCGGAGGTAGTTTTCCTGGGTGAATTGCTGGACGTGTTTCGGGGCGGAGCCGCCGGCGCCGGTTTCGAAGAGTCCGCCGCCGTTCATGAGCGGGACGATGGAGAGCATCTTGGCGGAGGTGCCGACTTCGAGAATGGGGAAGAGGTCGGTGAGGTAATCGCGCAGGACGTTGCCGGTGACGGAGATCGTGTCCTCGCCTTTGACCAGGCGTTCCAGTGTGAACGTGCAGGCCTCGGCGGGAGCGAGGATGCGGAGGTCGAGGCCGGTGGTGTCGTGGTCCTTCAGGTAGGTTTCGACTTTGGCAATGAGCCGGGCGTCGTGGGCGCGGTTTTTATCGAGCCAGAAGACGGCAGGGGTGGCGGAGGCGCGGGCGCGGTTCACGGCCAGCTTGACCCAATCGCGGATGGGCAAATCCTTCGTTTGAGTAGCGCGCCAGATGTCGCCTTGCGACACCTCGTGCTCAAGGAGCACTTCGGGTTGATTGTTGAGGGTTGATGGTTGATTGGACGGAACAGTAACGACGCGAAGCGTCCCGTCGGCGGGGACCTGAAAAGTTTTATTATGTGATCCGTATTCCTGGGCGGCTTGGGCCATGAGGCCGACGTTGGGGACGGAGCCCATGGTTTTCGGATCGAGGGCGCCGTGTTTTTTGCAGAAATCGATGACGGCTTGATAGACGCCGGCGTAGCAACTGTCGGGAATGACGGCGAGGGTGTCCTGGGCTTTGCCGTCGGAGTTCCACATCTTGCCGCCTTCGCGGATCATGGCCGGCATGGAGGCGTCCACGATGACGTCGCTGGGGACGTGGAGGTTGGTGATGCCCTTGTCGGAATTCACCATGGCGACCGGAACGTCTTCGAGGCGTTTTTTGATGTCAGCTTCGATGGCGGCTTTCTGGTCGGCGGGGAGGGCGGCAATTTTGGCGACGAGGTCGCCGAGGCCGTTGTTGAGGTCCACGCCCAGCGGGGCAAGGACGGCTTCGTGTTTTTTCAGGACGTCGGCGAAGAAGACCTTCACGGCGTGGCCGAAGAGGATGGGGTCGGAGACCTTCATCATGGTGGCCTTGAGGTGGAGGGAGAA
>JBMOHI010000378.1:0-2996 GCA_049317925.1 Terrimicrobiaceae bacterium | reverse complement strand
TTGAAAAACCTGCCGCTGATCAAGCATGTCGCCAGCTTCAAGAAACCCCTCATCATCAGCACCGGTGGTGGCAGTTTGGATGATGTCAAACGGGTCTATGAGGAGATCGCTCCGATCAATCCCCAGCTCTGCTTTCTCCAGTGCACGGCGACTTATCCGACCGAGGCCAAGGATATGCACTTGCGGGTCGTACCCACGCTGCGCGAAGCGTTCCCGGATGTTGTGATCGGCTTGTCGGATCACTTCAACGGCATCTCCCTGACGGTTGCCGCCTATGTCCTCGGTGCCCGCGTCATCGAGAAACATTTCACGCTCAATCATACCTGGAAGGGAACGGATCATGCCCTTTCTCTCGAGCCGATCGGCATGCACAAAATGGTGCGTGATCTGGAGCGCGCCCGCGAAGCACTGGGCAGCCCGGAGAAGCAGGTTTTGCCCCAGGAAATTCCCGCCATCACCAAGATGGGCAAAAGCCTTTTCGCGGCAAAAAATCTGCCGGCCGGAACCGTGATCACCCGCGAGCATATCGCGATCAAAGTCCCCGCGGGCGGTCTGCCTCCCTACGAGATTGACTCGTTGATCGGCAAGAAGACCAAGACCGCGCTGGTGGAGGATGATTTCTTCACGGCGGATAACGTGGCGTGAGCGAAATTGCGCTGGCGGAGGCCGACCGCATTCTGCTGGGCACCTTGAGGTGCGCGGCCTTTGATTTTGACGGTGTCTTCACTGATAACGCCGTCTATGTCTCTGAAACCGGTCAGGAAACCGTCCGCTGCACGCGGGCCGACGGCATCGGTCTCGAGCGGTTGCGCTCCATCGGGGTTCATCCCGTGGTGATTTCCACCGAAGTCAATCCGGTGGTAAGCGCCCGTTGCCGCAAACTGAAGCTTCCCTGCGTGCAGGGTTGTGAAGACAAGGTCGCGGCACTGGTGTCCTTCCTGGCAGACCTGCAAATCCCGATGGAGAAGGCCTCGTTCCTCGGCAATGATGTGAACGATGCGGCTCTGCTCAAAGCGGTGGGGTTTCCTGCCGTGGTGGCCGATGCTTCATCAGAAGTGGTTCCCCTGGCGCGGTTCCAAACCCGGTTGCCGGGTGGATATGGCGCCGTGCGTGAGTTTTGCGACCTGGTTTGGAAGTTACAAAGCCGATGAATGATCCTCTCTTTTCTCTCGAAGGCAAAGTCGTCATTCTGACCGGCGGCATGGGCCGTCTGGGCCGCGAATACACCAAGTGCCTGCAAGCCCGTGGTGCCAGGGTGGTGGTCATTGATCGCGCAGAAGCCATTGCCAAAGCCGTGCCCTCAGACTCACTCCTGCCGCTGTCCGCCAATGTGCTGGTGCGGGCGGAATTGGAAGGAGCCCTCGCTGCCATCAAAGAACAATGGGGAACGCCGTGGGGATTGATTAACAACGCCGCACTCGATTCGCCGCCCAACAGCCCGGCGGAGGAGAATGGACCCTTTGAAACCTATCCGGAAAAGTCCTGGGATGCGGTCATGGATGTCAATGTGAAGGGCGTCTTTCTTTGCTGTCAGGTTTTTGGCGGGGCCATGGCCCAGGCCGGACGCGGATCGATCATCAATATCGGTTCGATTTACGGTGCAGTCTCACCCGACCAACGCATTTACACCTACCGTCAAAAAGACGGAAACGCATTCTTCAAACCCGTGGCCTATTCCGCCTCGAAGTCCGCGTTGTATAATTTAACCCGCTATCTCGCGACCTACTGGGCGCCCCGGGGTGTGAGAGTCAATACGCTCACGCTTGCAGGTGTTGCTGACAACCAGGATGAGAGTTTCCTCAAGGGTTACCTCGGACGCATGCCCCTGGGGCGTATGGCCACGGCGGACGATTATTTTGGTCCGGTCGTGTTGCTGCTTTCCGAAGCGTCAAAATACATGACCGGTTCCGACCTGGTGGTCGATGGTGGCTGGACGGCTTGGTAATGGCATTTTCGCTTTGGGAAAAATTGTGGCCGGAGAAAAAGCCGGCGGCCGCGCCGCGCCTGCCCCCGCCCCAACACGTGACGGAATTTCTCGCACGCGCGGGGAGCGATTGGAAAAAAGCCGTCCAGGCGGCGCAGAGCGGCCCCGAAATCCTGATCGCGTCGAGCGTGGGGGGGCATGCGGCCGTGCGCGAGTTGGACATGATTCTCGCCATCGCGCTCACGCTGCGGGGTGCCAGGTTGAGTTTTCTCTTATGCGATGGGGCCTTGACCGCGTGCGAGCAATGCACGTTCAAAATGTTCAAGAGCCCGTGGCAGTTTGTAGAGGTCGGGCCGGCCAACCATTGCCAGGCTTGCTTCGGCATGGGGGATGCCGCCTATGGCGCGCTTGGTCTGCCGGTTCTGAAGTATTCCGATTTCCTCACCCCTGCGGACAAAAAATCGGCCGCCCGCCTGGCCCGCAAAACGCCGGTGGCCGACATCCCGCATTTTACCTTGCGCGGATTGGCGGTGGGCGAGCATGCCGCAGCGGGCGCGCTGCGGTTTTTTGCCCGCGGTGATCTCAGCCAGGAGGAAACGGCCGATCCGGTTCTCCGGCGGTATTTTGAAGCCGCGCTCCTGACAGTCACGGCGTTTGGCCGGGCGCTGGCCTCGCGACCGTTTCGCTGCTGCAGTTTTCATCACGGCATTTACGTGCCGCAGGGCATTGTCGGCGAGGTCGCGCGTCAGGCAGGAGTGCGTGTGGCCAACTGGGTGGTGGCCTACCGCAAGCAGCGGTTTGTTTTCAGTCACGGCGATACCTACCACCACACCCTGCTCGATGAACCGGTCAGCACTTGGGAGTCGATCGCTTGGACGCCGGCGATCCGGCAGGAGGCCGAGACTTATCTCAAGAGCCGCTGGCAGGGTTCCCAGGATTGGATCTATTTTCATGAGAATCCCACCGAGGATATCGAGAAGATCCGCCGCGAGCTGCAGTTCGAGAAAGATCAGCCCCAGATTCTCCTGCTGACCAATGTGATCTGGGATGCCCAGCTGCATTATCGCGCCAA
>JBMOHI010000377.1:0-2997 GCA_049317925.1 Terrimicrobiaceae bacterium | reverse complement strand
CTCTCGTCCAGCGGGGCGGGCGGGGTGCAATTTGCCGAAGTCGCGGTCGATACCGAAACGGGTTTTGTGAAGGTGACGAAAATTCTCGTCGTGCAGGATTGCGGGCTGGTCGTGAACAAGCTCACGGCGGAAAGCCAGGTCAATGGCGGCGTCATAACCGGCCTGGGCTACGCGCTCTATGAACAGCGGGTGATGGATCCGCAGACGGGCGTGGTGCTCAATCCGAATTTCGAGACCTACAAGTTACCCGGCATTGCGGATATTCCGGACATCGAAGTGGTCCTGCTCGACATGCCCGAGCGCGGGGTGATCGGCATCGGCGAGCCAGTCGTTATTCCCACTGCCTCAGCCGTGGCCAACGCGGTGGCCAATGCCATCGGCGTCCGCATTCACAGCCTTCCTATTACGCCGGATAAAGTCCTGGAGGCGCTCGACCGGGTTCCCAACCGTGCGACCGCGCTGAACGCGGAACTTGATCCCGCCTTTGCCCGGGTGGAACGCGCCGACGGGGTGGCGGGTGACTTTGTGGATTTTGTGCCCGCATGAAAGCCTTCGAATATGTCAACGCGCAGACGCCGGAATCCGCCGCGGAATTGATCGGGGCGGACGGACGTTACCTCGCCGGCGGCATCGACCTGCTGGGCGAGATGAAGGAATACATCGCCACGCCCACCCGGGTGGTGAATGTGAAAAATCTTCCCGCCACGCGCGGGATTAGCAAAACCCCGGAGGGCGCTTTCCGCCTTGGCGCGAATGTGACGATTGCCGAGGTCGCGGCGCAGGCGGATCTTCCCGCCGGCCTGATTGAGGCGGCGGCCGAGGTGGGGTCCCCGCAGATTCGCGCTGTGGCCACGGTGGGGGGGAATCTGGCCCAGCATTCGCGCTGCTGGTACTATCGTCAACGCGATCTGTCCTGCCTCAAACGCGGCGGCAGCACCTGCTATGCCCGCGAAGGGGAAAATAAATACAACGCGATCTTCACAGGCAATCCCTGCATCAGCCCGGTGGTTTCCAATCTGGCCGTCGCCTTGACCGTGCTCGGTGCCCAGGCGGTGGTCTGGCGCAAAGGCAAGGAAGTGAAACTGACCATGGCGGAGCTCTACGCCGATGCGTGGAATAATCCGCTCGCGCAAAACTCCCTCCAGCCCGGCGACCTCATTCTTGCCGTGGAGGTTCCCGCTCCTGCGGCCGGAGCGCGCAGTTCGTATTTGCAGGTGAGCGAGAAGAGCGATTTCGATTGGGCGCTGGTCAGTTGCGCGGCCGCCGGGAGTATCAAGGATCAAAAATTCACCGGCGTGAAGATCGCCCTTGGGGCCGTCGCACCCGTGCCGTTCCAAGTGGAGGAGGCCAATGCCTTCCTCGAAGGCAAGCCCGGTAACGAAGACTCCGCCAATGCCGCCGCCGGTCTCATCCTTGCCAAGGCGACTCCCTTCTCGCGCAATGGTTACAAAGTCCCCATCGCCCGCGCCCTGATCCGACGGACGCTGCTGAATCTGGCCAAATGACCGCGGAACGCTGCCGCTATTTTCGCAGCAAGACGATGTTCGTGACCGGACAGCGCGTCGAGTCCAGCGGGGAGGAGAACGAAAGTCCTGCTGCTGCCTATTGCTGGTGCAACCATACCATGACCGAAATCGGGGAGGACTACCGCCTCGTCGGTCTGGCGGATTGCTCGGTTCCGCAGCGCAGTTGTTATCAAGCAACGTAAAAGTCGCAGCAACGCCGGCCCAGTCCGACGACCGGTCAACCGCGCCCTTTACTTTGTCATTCGTCGCGGCATCCTGCCGGGGTGAGCCTGAATCTTCCCCTTCGCCCGCGCCGCCTGCGCAAATCAGACGCCATCCGCCGGCTGGTCCGGGAAACCCGGCTTTCCCACGACGACCTGATCCTGCCGCTGTTTGTTCATGCCGAATCCGGCAGTGTCGAGATCGCCTCGATGCCGGGAGTGATGCGGCATTCGCTCGATTCGCTGGTGAGAGAGTGCGAGCAGGTGGCGGCCCTGGGGATAACGGCGGTGGCGATTTTTCCCTGCATCCCGGCGGCGAAGAAGGATCCCGTGGGCGCGAACGGACTTGCCGGGGACAATCTGCTTTTCCAAGCGGTTCGGCGGGTCAAAGCCGCCGTGCCGGAACTGGCTGTGATCACCGATGTGGCCCTCGATCCCTACACCAGTCACGGACATGACGGGGTTCTCACTGCGGATGGCAGTGATGTGGACAATGACGAGACAGTGAAAATTCTCTGCGAACTCGCGGTGTTGGAAGCGGAGGCGGGAGCGGATGTCGTGGCGCCTTCCGACATGATGGATGGGCGAGTCGGGGCCATTCGTGCGGCCCTGGACCAGGCCGGATTTTCCAACACGCTCATTTTGTCCTACGCAGCCAAATACGCCTCGGCCTACTACGGGCCCTTCCGCAATGCCATCGGCAGCCTGATTGAGAAGGATGCCATCAGCAAGCTCACCTACCAAATGGACCCCGCGAACTCGCGCGAGGCCATCCGGGAGATTGTGCTCGATGAAGAGGAAGGCGCGGACATTGTTATGGTCAAACCGGCGGGCGCTTACCTCGATGTGATCCGCGCAGTTAAAGAGGCCACGGTTTTGCCCGTGGCGGCATATCAGGTGAGCGGCGAGTACGCGCAGATCCACGCGGCCGCGAGGCTGGGGTGGTTGGATTACGAACGCACCCGCGACGAGTCCCTCCTCGCCATCAAACGGGCGGGGGCAGACATGATTCTGACCTATTTCGCGCGGGAAATTGCCGAGCTTCCGCGCTAGCCGGGCGGGTTCTGATATCGTCCCGACCGGAATTCGTTCCGTCTCGAAAGAGATTCAGGCGGGGCTTGAGCCTGGTGCGGAAAAATGGAAGGCTTCCCGTGTTGAAGCACTCCGTGTGCGCGGAAGTCAATTTGGAGAGGTGGCAGAGTGGTCGATTGCGGCGGTCTTGAAAACCGCTGAACGGAAACGTTCCGTGGGTTCGAATCCCACCCTCTCCG